>JBATMT010000210.1:0-3335 GCA_049289975.1 Paracoccaceae bacterium
CGGCTCAATAATCGTCGCTCCCAGACTTTCGATGGTCGGCAGGGCGGGGGATGCTGGAAGTGCCGCGAATACGGATGCCTGTTCGGGGGTAAGGCGGGTCGGGTCAAGTACTGAAAAACTGCCAAGAACATCAATATCTTGGGCATGTGCCTGAGTCGCAGGGTCCAGCAGGAAATCGGCGACAACCTGTGCCGCCTCTGAGTGTGCTGCGTTGAAAGGGATAGCCACGAAACTGACGTTGCCGAGTGTGCCGCCGTTAAGCGCATAGCTTCGAACGGTGTCGGGCAGCAGGCCCTGTGCCACGGCGTTTGCGGCGGCGGCGGGGTCAAACGCCATGGCAAAATCGACCTCACCGTCGTTCAACATTTGCTGCAGCACACTTTCGTTTTCAGGAAAAGTCTTGCCGTCATGCCAAAGGTTCGGCTGTAACGCATCATACCAGGCCCAGAGTGGCGCAGTGGCCGCCGCAAAGTTTTCGTCCGTCGCGGGCATTTGCAGGACTGCCTGATCCGGAGTCAGCTCGACCAGCGCCTGCTTGAGGAACGTTGCCCCCATGAAGTTGGATACGCCAGGATGTGTGAACCGACCTGGGTTTGCCTTGGCCCATTCCAGCAGCGCCGCCATGCTGGTCGGCGGCGCGCTCACGCGAGCCTGATCATAGGTCAGAACGAACCGGGCAAGCCGCCAGGGAGACTCGTAACCGCCCGTCGGAATGGTGAAGTCGGTCGCGGCAGCCGATCCGGGCGCTAGGTCTAGATACTGCGCATTCGGCAAGTTCTGCACGAACGGCCCGAACAGAAGCCCCTGTTCCTTCATCGACAGGAAGTTTCCACCGTTGATCCAGATAAGGTCAACCGACCCGCCGTCGCTCTTGCCTGCCGCCTTTTCAGCGATCACCCGTGTCACCGCCTCTGCCGTATCGGCCAACTTGACCTGCTCGACATGGATGCCGTAGCGGCTTGAAACCTGCTCATCGACCCATGAGATGAAAGCGTTGGTGCGCGCATCTCCGCCCCATGCGTTCCAGTAGACAGTCTGTCCTTTTGCGGCAGCGAGTGTTTCGTCCCAGGTCGCCGCCAGCAGCGGTGTTGAAAAGAACGCAGCAAATAGTGCAACGAGTTTCAGCTTCATTACGAGCTCCAAGTGTCATTGGGTGCGAACGCCCGCCACCCGGCGCTCCACCGGGTCAAAACAGTCAGCATGCAGAGTCCGGCAAAAATCCATGCTAGCAGCCAGAAAATCGATGGCCACAGGCACATAGCGAAAAAGAAAAGGATGGTCTCTGTCCCTTCAGTCAAACCGCCGAGATAGAAGAAACCCTTTGTGGGGTAGGCCTCGGCAGAAAGCCCGCGCTTTTCGGCAATCACCCCGAAGGCCAGAAAACTGGACCCGGTGCCGACAAAGCTGGTGATCAAAACGGCCGCCGGAATTGCATTTCGACCTGGATCTGCCAAGGCGAAGCCCAACGGAACCAGCGCGTAGAACAGAAAATCGAACGATATGTCGAGGAATGCGCCGCGATCGGTCGGCCCTGCGATACGCGCCATCGCGCCATCCAGACCGTCGGCAATCCGGTTTGCGAGGATCAGCAGAAGGCCAATTCCGGCATGGCCAAAAGCCAAAGCCGGAACCGCAAGAACACCCAGAAGAAAGCCAGCAATCGTGATCTGATCGGCGGTGATACCAAGTCGCAAACCCGCCCTCGCCACCGGAGCCAACAACGTCTTCTGCACAGGAAGAATGAATCGGTCGAGCATCCGTCAGCCCCGCCGCCATGCGTGAAACCGTTCGACCAGCTTCAGAAGGCGCGTGTTCACATGTGCCTTGCGCCAGTTGCCTGCCGCATAATTGTTCGCTTCGGCCATCGTCGGGTAGCTGTGGACGGTCGAGAGTATCTTGCCCAATCCAAGACCGTGCTTCATAGCCAGCACAAATTCTGCCAGCAGATCACCTGCGTGCGCGCCAACAATCACCACACCAAGAATCCGGTCCTTGCCGGGAGGGGTCAGCACCTTGACGAAGCCATGCGTCTCGCTGTCGGCAATGGCGCGATCGAGATCGTCCAGATCATAGCGGGTGACCTCATATGCGATATCTTTCGTCTTGGCCTCAGCCTCGCTCAACCCCACGCGTGCGATTTCGGGGTCAAGGTACGTCACCCATGGCAGAGCCCTATAATCGGCTTTGAACCGCTTGAACGTTCCAAAGAGCGCGTTGACCGATGCAAACCAGGCTTGATGCGCGCCCGCATGGGTAAGCTGGTACGGCCCCGCGACATCTCCGGCAGCGAATATGTTGGGGTAGATCGTTTCAAGATACTCGTTCGTCTCGACAACGCGGCCCGTCGGAATCCCAAGGTCTTCAAGACCAAAACCACCAAGTCGCGCAGCACGGCCCACGGCGACGATGATGTCATCGTAGGGTACGCGAAGGGTTTGTTCCCCTGCCTCGACCTCAATCCATTTTTGCCCAGCGTCCGACCCACAGGACAGAGCGCGATGTCCGGTAAGTATATGGACGCCGTCTGACTTCAGGCACTGGCTAGCAAAATCCGCCACCTCTGCATCTTCCTTGGCCAGCAGGCGTGGCGCCATTTCGATCAGTGTCACATCCGACCCAAGCCGCGCAAAGCTTTGGGAAAGTTCGCAGCCAATCGGGCCACCGCCTAGGATCACAAGTCGCTTCGGTGCAGTGTCGCGTTCTGAAAACGCCTGCCACATCGTGTCCGATGTCAGATAGCCACTTTCGTCTAGGCCCGGCAGATCGGGCACAAAGGGTGCAGCACCCGTGGCAACAATGATGGACCGTGTAGATAGCGTGGACTTCTGACCACTAGGAAGCGTTGTCTCCACCGTCCACGGATCAACGATCCGGGCATAACCCTGAAGAACCTCGACCCCTAACCCTTCATAGCGTTCAACACTGTCATGCGGTTCGATGGCGGTGATGATCTGTTTGATACGCTCAAAGATCATGCGGAAAGAGAATTCCGGCTCCGAATTTGTCAGGCCGTACCTGTCGGCGTGGCGGATCTGCTGAGCCAGTTTTGCCGAGCGGATCAGCGCCTTAGACGGGACGCAACCATAGTTGAGACAATCACCTCCCATTTTGTGAGCCTCTATCAACGTCACCTTGGCCTTTGTGGCAGACGCTATGTAGGCTGACACAAGACCAGCCGCGCCACCGCCAATGACGATCAGATTGCGGTCGAACCGCGCTGGACGCGTCCAGCGGGAATAAACGCGCCTCCGACGCAGGAACGAGACAACTGCCTTTGCAAGCCATGGAAACAGCCCGAGCAAAGCGAACGACAGGATAAGTGGTGGTGAAACCAG
>JBATMT010000211.1:0-12395 GCA_049289975.1 Paracoccaceae bacterium
GCGAAGAGGCGCGCAAAGGCCCGAACAGCCTGTTCGGCATCCAGACATGGATGGCGCTGCCCGAAACCCACGAAGACATAGCGCCGATGTTCGAACACCACGGCAAGGAGACTTTGCCGATCATCGAAGCGCCGGGTGTGACCATGACGCTCATCTTGGGCAACGCTTACGGCGAAAGCGCCCCTGCGACGATGTTCTCTGAAACCTTCTATGCTGATGTGCAACTTGCTGCCGGTGCAGCCTTCCCTATGCCCGATAACCACGAGGATCGCGGGCTCTATGTCACCGAAGGTTCGGTCGAGATTGCCGGCGACACGTTTGAAGGCGGCAAGATGGTGGTGTTCCGCCCCGGCGATCCCGTCTCGGTCAAGGCCGGGCCACAGGGCGCGCGGTTGATGATCCTTGGCGGCGCAACCCTCAACGGTCCGCGCTACGTCTGGTGGAATTTCGTCGCATCCTCGCGCGAAAAGATCGCCGAGGCGAAGGCCGAATGGGCGCGTGCCGACTGGGGCAGGGGGCGTTTCGATCTGCCGCCCGACGACCGCAGCGAATTCATTCCGTTGCCGTCACCGTGACCGACACGGCAGCCCCGTGCCATCCAACAGGGTTGCGCTAAAGGGTCTGCCAGCATAACCTGAACTCAAGTTGAAAATCGGAGGGCGTTCAGATGACGCCCAGGCGTCCTAGCGGTGCGGGCGCGTTCCCAATCGTGGTCGAGCCAGCCGGCACTGCAAAACCCGACCCAGCGCAGCTTTATGCGGCGCTGGACCTCGGAACAAATAGCTGTCGTATGCTGATTGCCCAGCCAAAGGGTAGTCAGTTCCACGTTATCGACAGCTTTTCCAAGGCCGTGCAACTTGGTCATGGCCTTGAGGCTTCCGGCCGTCTCAGCCGTACCTCGATGGCGCGCACGGTTCAGGCCCTGCATATCTGCCGAAAGAAGATCGAACAGCACGGCGTAAAGCGTATGCGGCTGGTGGCGACCGAAGCCTGCCGCCGCGCCAAGAACAGTCGCGAATTCCTGCGTATGGTTCAGCGCGAAACCGAGCTTCCGCTTGAAATCATTGAACCGGAGGAAGAAGCTCGGCTCGCCGTCATCTCCTGCGCGCCGCTCGTGTCGACCAAGACAGAACAACTGCTTGTCGTCGATATCGGCGGCGGCTCGACCGAGCTTGTCTGGATCGACCTGTCGTCGGTCCCCCGGCAGGAACGGCCCCGCGCAATCATGCGGCTTCATGCCGGGTTCCACCCGCCCGAAAGCCCGTTTCCTGCGGCCAAGGTGGTTGACTGGATCTCGGTGCCTCTGGGCGTGGCAACGCTCAAGGATCAGTTCGCCGACGTGGACGACGACGCGGCGCGCTTTGCCCTGATGAGTTGGCATTTCGAGGAGCAACTGGCCGACTTCTCGCCCTATAACGCCAGCCAGACCCGCGAAGGGTTCCAGATCATCGGCACCTCCGGCACTGTGACCACCGTTGCGGCAAGCCATCTGGGCCTCAAGCGCTATGACCGGACCAAGGTCGATGGCCTTCGCATGACATCTGATCAGATCGACCGGGTGATCCGTGACTATCTTTCGCTCGGACCCGAAGGCCGGCGCAATGACCCCCGCATCGGGCGCGACCGCCATTCGCTGATCATGTCCGGCTCTGCCATCCTTCAGGCGTTGATGCGCATCTGGCCGACTGACCGGCTGTCTGTCGCGGACCGTGGACTGCGCGAGGGCCTGCTTTACGCTCAGATGTCGGCGGATGGCGTGCTGGAAGACGGGCCGATCTGACCGCCTTGCAGGTGGTTGCGGTAGCGGCGGCGACGAAGTATCTGGCTTGAAACTGGAAACCCGACTGGGGACATCATGGCAAAGACTCCCTCGGGAAACACATCGGGCCGCGGCCAGCGCGAGTTGCGCGTCAAGGTCAAGACCGCCAAGGGCCGCAAGCTGTCTTCGACACTGTGGCTGGAGCGGCAATTGAACGACCCCTACGTTCAACGCGCCAAGAAGGAAGGCTACCGCGGTCGCGCGGCCTACAAGATCCTCGAGCTTGACGACAAGTTCCGGTTTCTGGTTCCCGGCGCCCGCGTCGTTGACCTTGGTTGCGCACCGGGCGGCTGGTGTCAGGTTGCAGTGCAGCGTGTGAACGCGCTGGGCGAAAAGTCCGGCAAGAAAATCGGCCGGGTGCTTGGCGTTGACCTTCAGGAGGTCGAAGCGATTGCCGGGGCCGAGATTCATCAACTCGACTTCCTGTCCGACGATGCCGACGAACTGGTCAAGACGTGGCTAGGCGGACCGGCTGATGTGGTGATGTCCGACATGGCCGCCGCTGCCTCGGGCCATAAGGGCACCGACCACTTGCGGATCATCGCACTGTGCGAAGCCGCCGCCCAATTCGCCTTCGACGTGTTGGAGGAGGGCGGTACCTTCGTGGCAAAGGTCCTTGCCGGCGGTGCCGAAAACGAGCTTCAGACGCTTCTCAAGCGCAACTTCGCCAAGGTCGCGAACGTCAAGCCACCTGCGAGCCGTGCCGACAGTTCGGAAAAGTTCGTCGTAGCCTCGGGCTTCAGGCGGCCGGTGACGGACACGCCCGAAGAATAGGTCGCGCCAGTCAGGGCGCCGTGACGATCGTGGTTCCCGACGCCGAGATCTTTGCGGGTTGGCCACAATGGAACATGTAATAGGTCAGCACTGTCTGCGGCTGCCGAAACACACCCGGCCGCCCCAGCAGCTCGCGCGCTACGCGCAGTTCGGATGTGTAGTTCAGCCCCTGAATCACAAGCTTCTGCTGTGGCGAGACCAGAATGTCCTGCGAGGGTTGCCCACCGCCCAGCGCCCCGGCTCGAATCATGACCGGCTGCGCATCCGGATAGGCGCTCAGGAACGCCTCATCGAGCTGGATCTTGTCGATCCACGCAATCCGCGCCACCGTTCCGTCCGCCAGCCGCAGCGGGTCATGCAGCCGCAGCACTTGTGCCGGCAGCGCCCCGAACGAGGTGGTGACATTGGTGTTCCAGCACAGGCCGGGCAGCGTCCACTCACGCTCTTGCCGCGAGGCTGATGCCGAACGCTTGTCTGACATTGGGAGGGCGCCGGGCACAACCGTCTGCGCGGCACCGTTGTTCGCATTAATTTGCACGTTCAATCTTCTTTCCAAATCGCAATCGCCACTACTGATCCCCACGCCACTGACAAAACGCCAGTCCTTGCGGGGACAACCAATTACCCAGTCTCCGGGCCAGGATAATGCTGGCCCGCCGGGGTGCCGCGTCTACAGACTCTGCAGTTTGATCAATCAGAATCGGGAGAAACGGGCCGGACTTCTCATGACCGCCGTTGTGCGACCCATCTGAAAAGAAAGCAAGAAAACCTGCCAAACCACCTCGGGCCGGAAGCTCCCATGAAACAATCTCGGCAATTCGCACAAATCGCGGAAAGGGCACTCATCAATTGTGACGTGCAAGCCAGCAGATGCGCGCAATCGCGGTCGACTTCGCTTGCCGAGTGAAGCCGCGCCGATCAGCCGCAGTAAATCGTCCGCGGCCACTGGAAACGCCAGCCGTTTTCATGTTATGATCAAATTATGATAGAGGAATGTCTCATGGCGTCACACGACAGACAGGGCGGGCGAAAACACGGCAGCCCCTGCCTTTGTGCCCTGACGCTTGCCCGTCAGGGCTTTGGTCTTCCCGCGCCGCCGCCGGGCCTGCACAAGTAAGCCAATTCCCAGACATTTCTTCCTTATACAGGTGTTCCATGACTTCCCCTGACACTTTGGTCGGCGGCGTGTCCGCCCGGCGGATCGCCGAGGTCCGCGCCCGCGAAGCCGCTACCTTCACCGCAGCCCGCCCCAAGACCGAGGCCGCGCTGAAATCCGGCGCGAGCGCCTTTCTCGATGGCGTGCCGATGCTTTGGATGAAGGACTGGCCGCAGCCGTTCCCGATGGTCGTCGCCGAGGCAAAGGGCGCAACCCTTGTCGATATCGACGGCAACAGGCTTGATGACTTCTGCTTCGGCGATACCGGCTCGATGTTCGGCCACTCGCCAGCGCCGGTCGCCAAGGCCATCCGTGATCAGGCCGAGCGTGGCCTGACCTACATGCTGCCGACCCTTGACGCACTGATGGTCGGCCACCTGCTGCAAGACCGCTTCGGCCCCTTCCACTGGCAGATCGCCACTACCGCCACTGACGCCAACCGCTTTTCGATCCGCGTCGCCCGCGCCGTGACCGGCCGCCCGAAGATCCTGTTCTTCGCGGCCAGCTACCACGGTGCTGTCGACGATGCGATAGCACGCACGGTAGACGGCAAGACAGTCGCCCGCCCGGGCCTTGTCGGCCAGGTCGTCGACCTTGCCGTCACCTCGAAGGTTGTCGAGTTCAACGACCTCCCCGCGCTTGAAGCGGCCTTGGCCGAAGGCGACGTGGCCGCCGTCCTTGCCGAGCCGGTGATGACCAACTGTTGCATGGTTCTGCCCGATCCCGGCTACCACACCGCGCTGCGCAATCTGACGCGCAAGTACGGCACGCTGCTGATCATCGACGAAACCCACACCATCTCGTCGGGCCTTGGTGGCTATACCCGCACCCACGGGCTTGACCCCGACATGTTCGTGCTTGGCAAACCCGTCGCTGGCGGGCTGCCAGCCTCGGTCTGGGGCATGACTGACGAAGTCGCCCGCCGCTACAAGGACTTTGACGCCACGCGCGAGCCGGGCTTTTCCGGCATTGGCACGACATTGTCCGCCAACCCCCTGCAATTCGCCGCCATGCGCGCCAACCTCTCCGAGGTGATGACGGCCGAAAACTATGCAATCATGGAACGCGGCGCCGAACGGCTGGCTGCCGGGCTTGCGAACGTCATCCAGCGCCATGCTGCGCCGTGGCACGTCGTCAGGGTTGGGGCGCGGGTCGAGTTCATCTGCCAGCCCAACCCGCTCAGGAACGGCTCTGAAAGCTATACCGCCCACAAACCGGAACTGGAAAAGGCGATCCATGCCGCACTTGTCAACAAGGGCTGCCTGATCGCACCGTTTCACAACATGATGCTTGTCAGCCCCGCGACGAGCTTTGACCAGGTCGACAGGCTGATAGCGGCCTTTGACGAAATCACGATGGAGTTGATGGCATGAGCCCGCAAACCGAAAGCCCCTCGGGCTCTACACCCTCGGAAGCCGAAGCCTTTCTGGCGGCGCATCCCGAAATCGAAGCCGTGGACATCGTGCTGCACGACGCCAATGGCATCGGTCGCGGCAAGATCATCCGCCGCCATGAACTCATGTCGATCTACACCGGCGGGCGGCACATGCCGATCTCGATCCTTGGCCTCGACATCTGCGGCGAGGATGTTCACGAAACCGGTCTGATATGGGATCAGGGCGACGGCGATCTGCGCGCCTGGCCCATCCCCGGCACGCTCGTGCCGCTTCACGGCACCAACCCGCCGCGCGCCGAAGTCTTCATGTCGCTCTACACGCTTGACGGCAAGCCGATGACCTCGGACCCGCGCCACGCGCTGCAACGGCAGGTCGATGCGATGGCGGCTGAGGGCCTGCACCCGGCGGGCGCGTTCGAGCTGGAATTCTTCCTTCTCGCCAATGACCGCGATCAGGATGGCTATGTCCGGCCCGCACCCGCCGTTCTTGACGGTCGGCGCTCGGACAAGACCGAGGTCTATTCGGTGGACCACCTGCACGGTATGGAGCCGCTGTTTTCCGAAGTCTATGCAGGCGCCCGCGCTGCCGGAATCAAGGCCGAAACGGTCATCTCGGAATATGCCCCCGGCCAGTACGAACTGACGCTGCATTACCGCACCGACGTGATGCAGGCCGCCGATGATCTGGTGCGGCTGAAGCGCATCGTCCGCCTGACGGCACGCCGCTTTGGCGTGACCGCCTGTTTCATGGCCAAGCCCATCGAGAAATATGCAGGCTCGGGCATGCACTTCCATGTCTCGCTGCAAGACGGGCAGGGCAAGAACCTCTTTGCCGAAAAAGAGGAAGGCAAGTGGAACGACACGATCCTTCATGCACTGGGCGGAATGCGCACCACGATGGGTGAATCGATGCTGGTGTTTGCGCCCCACGCCAACAGTTGGCGTCGCTTTGCCAACCAGAGCTATGCGCCCGTCTCGACCAACTGGGGCGTGAACAACCGTTCGGTCGCTTTGCGCATTCCGGCGGGTGCCCTCGCCGCGCGCCGGATCGAGCATCGCCCCTCAGGCGTCGATGCGAACCCCTATCTGGTTGCGGCCACCGTCCTTGCCGCCATCCGGCACGGGCTGAAGAACAAGATCGACCCCGGCCCCGAGACAACCGGCAACGGCTACGAAGACGACGAAGCCTCAACGATCCCGCGCGACTGGCGTGCTGCGATCGAGGCGGCGCAGCAGTCGGCCTTCCTGAAAGATGCGCTGGGCGAGGACATGCACCGCACCTTCACCGCCGTGAAGGCCGCAGAATATGCGCGCGTCGCCAGGACGATTTCGGATGTGGATTACGACCTTTACCTGCACACGGTCTGACCAGAAGCGGCGCCTTGTCGTGCGCCGCTTCCCCCCTGTTTCATAGGTTAAAAAGTCCCTAACGAAATCGCGCCTGTCGTTGATTCAAAACGATAAAAGCAATGGTCCCACAGTGGGACAGCCAAGCTTTGCCCGCGCAACAAAAGAAAAAGCCCCGCTCTGGCGGGGCTTTTTCTTGTTCCTATTCCGTCCGGTTCAGTCCTTGGCACGCTCGACATAGGACAGATCGTCGGTATTGATCACGATCCGCGTGCCCGCTCCGATATGCGGCGGCACCATGACCCGAAGCCCGTTCGAACACATCGCCGGCTTGTAGGACGACGAGGCCGTCTGGCCTTTCACGACCGGCTCGGTCTCGGTAATCTCGACCGTCACCTTCTGCGGCAATTCGATCGCGATGGCGACGCCTTCATAGGTCCGCAGGTAAACCTTGATCCCATCGGTCAGGAACACCTTGTCGTCGCCCACGACATCCGCCGTGACCGCGATCTGCTCATAGGTATTCGGCTCCATGAAGTGGAAACCCTCGCCATCCTCGTACAGGAAGGCATACTCGCGCTCGTCAACGTTGGCCTTCTCGACCATCTCGGTCGTGCGCCACCGCTCCGAAACCTTCACCCCGTCCGAGATGCGGCGCATGTCGACCGAAGTGGTCGGAGTGCCCTTGCCGGGGTGGAAGTTTTCCGCCTTGAGAACGGCGTACAGCTTGCCGTCCATCTCGACGACATTGCCCTTGCGAAGGCTGGAGGCGATGACTTTCACGTCTGAATCCCTTGTAGTCTTATATGGCGCGCCGTACTGAACGCGCGGTTTCGCGCCGCTGGTAACGCATCTTTCGCGAAATCTCCAGATGAAAGGCAAGGTTTCATGACGTCTCCGGCAGACAATAAACACGAAACCCCGTGGTGGGACCGCGACCGCCATGCCGACCGTCGCCCGATCCTGATGGCAAGAAACCGCATCCTTGCCGCACTCCGCTCATGGTTCGCCGCTGAAGACTTCATCGAGATTGACCCGGCCGCCATGCAGGTTTCACCGGGAAACGAAGCGCATCTGCACGCCTTCACGACCGAAGCCATCGGCATGGATGGCACCCGCAAATCTTACTACCTGCACACCTCGCCCGAATTTGCGATGAAGAAGCTTCTGGCGGCGGGAGAGCCACGGATTGCCGCCTTCACGCACGTTTGGCGCAACCGCGAACGAGGCGCGCTGCACAGCCCCGAATTCACAATGCTGGAATGGTACAGGGCTGGAGAGCCTTACGAGGTCCTGATGGACGATTGCGTAACTTTCCTGAGGCTCGCGGCGGAGCAAGCAGGCACCACCCGACTGCGCTACAACGGCAAGGAATGTGATCCGTTCCTGCTCCCTGAACGCCTCAGCGTCGCGGATGCCTTCTCGCGCTATGCCGATATCGACCTGCTTGCGACGATCCGACCCGATGCATCTACCGATCTGGAGGCCCTTGCCAGTCAGGTCAGGCGCATCGGCATCCGCTGCGCGCCCGACGACACCTGGTCTGACCTGCTTTCCCGCGTGCTGGTGGCGAAGATTGAGCCGAACCTCGGGCTTGAGCGAATGACAGTCCTCGACCGCTACCCCGCTGCTGAGGCAGCACTCGCCAGACCTGCCGCCGACGACGCCCGTGTGGCCGAGCGGTTCGAGCTTTATGCCTGCGGTGTCGAACTGGCGAACGGGTTCGGCGAACTCACCAACCCGCAAGAACAGCGTCGGCGGTTCTTGCTGGAAATGGACGAGAAAGAGCGGGTCTACGGAGAGCGCTATCCGCTGGACGAGGATTTCCTGTCAGCTCTGGCAGTCATGCCTCCAGCGAGCGGCATTGCGTTGGGCTTTGATCGACTGGTCATGCTGGCCACAGCGGCCCCGAGCATTGATCAGGTGATCTGGACACCCGTTGCTTAAGCCCGACCGTGGGCAGTATTCCGCCCGTCACCAATGGAATTCCAGATCGAGATGGAACCATGCAGGGTTCCTGATGTTATTCAACCAAGCGCCGGACCGGCGCGCTCAACATGGAGTGCCCAGATGAGGAAATTTCTTATAGTTATGCCGTTCGTGGTAGGCCTTTCTGCCTGCGTGCAGAACAGCACACCGCAGCAGCGCACGATGACCGGCGCACTCGCAGGTGCGGCGGTGGGGGCAGCGGTCACAGACGGTAATGATCGCGTCAAAGGTGCGCTGATTGGCGGCGCACTCGGTGCCGCAGCCGCGCAGCTTGTTGGCAAGTCATCCTCGGGCCAGTGCGTTTACCAGTACCCAGACGGCCGGCGCGTGATCGCTGACTGCAACTGACCATTGGAAATTTGAGGGTCGGTCAAGTTTGTCCGGCTCTCACTTCCTTCTAGACAGGAAAAGCCTGCGGACGACCAATGGCCATCTGGTACCCTGTTTCGGGACAATTCCTGAACGCGGCCATGCGCTGAACGTGGGTTTTTGCCGCGGGGGCAACGTCCAGATAGTCTGTCGGATGTCGGATTGGAGAAAACGATCAAGGGACAGTAGCGACTTGAGAGCCAGTGCGGCCACTGTCAGGATCGGATTGACGGAGCCAGAGGCGGACAGAACCGACGCTGCGGTGATCCGCAAGTTGAAAATCTGACGTAATCTGAGGTCGATGGATGCGACCGATGTTGCCGGTTCGATGCCGAGCCAAGGAGCTCCACTGGTGCGACGTGGCTTTCCGACCCAATGTCTCCACCAGAACAATAGGGGAGCCAGACCTCCGCATGACTGCTTTCGTCCGCCGTTCCAGCGCCTAATGTGCCACCAACCGTGCAAGCGGCATCGGGAGTGGTGGCAAGGTGGCCTTCAGGATCGGCCCTGCAATGCGCCCAAGCCTTTGGGCATTGCCGAAAGGAGATCCCGTCTCAGGATCGTGGTCATAGAAGTCATTGAAACTGAGTGTCATTTGAAAGACTGAAGTGTTTTGCACCTTCGGCTCAATTGCCAACATGGCAGAGGAATTGTGGTTCATGAAATTGCGACAGACCTGATCCGGACCGTTCGCAAAACCCTTCAGATGTGCGTCGCTTGCTGAGCGCAGCAAGAGTGCCGTTGAATGTATTGCGGCAGCGGCACCCGAGAAGGCGCGCGCGGCCAATCGCTGATCCTTGCCGTCGATCCGAACAGTGGCTGCGGTCACCTTTCACCCTGAGCGACGGTTTCCAGCCGCAGCACTTCAGCCCCGGCGATCAACAGGACATTCGGATGTCGAAGCCCGTCCGCAAGTGGACCTGCAACCTGCTCGGAATGAAGGTCATTGCTGCTTCGATATGGCGCGGATCACATGCACCTTGGCCACAAGACACACTGACCACGGTAAGCTTAGTCAAATCTTTGCCAAAGGACGCGCCTGTCAGAGGTCGGCGTCGCGTAGCGCCCAGATCCTGTCAACTGCGACAGCCAAGACGATAAATGAGCCGACGAATGCTCCTTGCCAGAACGTTGAGATGCCAAGCAGGATCAGGCTGTTTCGTATGATCTCGATCAGCGCGGCGCCAACGATGGCACCGAAGATGGTTCCAGACCCACCGAGAAGATTTGCGCCGCCGATCACCGTGGCGGCGATCACGGTAAGTTCCATCGACTGGCCAAGGTTGGTCGTCACGCCGCCCAGCCACCCAGCCTCGAGAATCCCGGTCAAACCCGCGATCGCCGATGAGAATACATACACGCTGATCTTGACTGTCGGCACCTTGATGCCAGTCAACACTGCAGCGCGCTCGTTCGCTCCGATTGCAAAGACATGGGTTCCCCAGCGGGTCCAACGAAGTGTGAAAGCGGTAAGGACGCCGATAGTCAGCAGTGCGACCACTGGATTGGCGATGCCGTAAGTCGATCCGCCGCCAATCTCGAACAAAAGCGCCTGATCCGGGCCGAACTCGAAGATCATCCTGTTGTCGGACAGCACCATTGCGATGCTGCGTGCTATGGACAGCGTACCCCGCGTGACAACGAACGGCGGGATCCTGAGCCATGCTATCAGTGCGCCGTTGACGAACCCCACCGCCGCCGAAGCAAGCAACGCCCCGGTGGCAGAGGTGAAAAAGCCGTATCCTGCATTCATACAGATGGCTTGGACCATCGCACCAAGGCAGACCACCGAACCTACAGAAAGATCGATCCCACCCGAGATGATGACGATGGTCATCCCAATTGCAACAATGCCGACGAAGGCAAAGTTGCGCGTCACGTTGAAGATGTTCTGCGAAGTCGCAAAGGTGTCTGTGACGAGGCTGAGCACCACGGCTGCGAAAACGGCAGCGAGGAAAACCCAGGTTGCCTGCTCTGAAAGAACTGCTGACCAGCGGGTGTTCGATTGACTGCCTATTGCTGTGGCCAATTCGGTGGGAGTGTTGCCAGCTTGGAGATCAGGCATTTTCGATTGCTCCGGTAATCAGTCCAGTCACTTCTTCCGGTGTGGTCCTGGTTGCCGGCTTGTCAGCGACAATGTCGCCCCGGCGCAAGACGACAATCCGGTCAGCCACGCCAAACACATCCGGCATGCGATGGCTGATCAGGATCACCGCTACTCCCTGGTCGCGCAGCAGGCGGATCAAGTTTAGAACTTCCGCCACCTGCCGGACCGAGATGGCTGCGGTGGGTTCATCCATTAGTACGATGTCGGCGTTGGCAAGACGCGTGCGCGCAATGGCGACGGCCTGTCGCTGCCCGCCAGACATTGACCGCACCAGATCTTTCGGCCGTGTCTCGGATTTGAGCTCGTGAAACAGTTCCGCAGCGCGCCGGTTCATGGAAGCATAGTCACTGATGCGTAGTGGACCGAAGTGCCGGGTGAGTTCGCGGCCCAGAAAGACGTTCGCAGCGGCGGTCAGGTTGTCGCAAAGCGCAAGATCCTGATAGACGATCTCGATGCCGTGGCGCCTCGCATCCAGCGGACCGTGGAATTCAACATTATGATCCTTAAGGAAAATTCTGCCAGCAGAGGGGCGAAAATTTCCCGCGATGATCTTGACCAGCGTGGATTTCCCCGCGCCGTTGTCGCCCATGAGGCCAATCACCTCGCCTTTTGAAATTGTCAGGGAAACGCCCTTCAGAGCTTCGATTGCACCGAATCTCTTGGCGATTCCTTCCAGCCGCAGAACCGTCATCGGTCCGTCCTCCGTTGCGTCATGCGGTCATATCACGCAAGGCAAAGCGTTCCGTCAATATACAGTTTAAAATGTTTTATATGATTTGTCTGATAAATACATTGACTGAGACTTTTCCTCTCGTCTATTTCCGAGTCAATGAGGAGGGCGGGATGCAGATTCTTGTAACGGGGGCGACTGGCAAGGTTGGACAAGCGCTGTTGTCTGCGCTGGAAGTTGCCTTTCCGAAGGCGACAGTACGCGCCTTGCTGCATAGTCGAGACCTGCCGCCGCGTCCCGGTCTGAGCATCGTGAAGGGGTCACTTGCGGACCGCTCGGTGGCAACGCAGTCCATCAAGGACTGCACACACGTCGTGCATTTGGCGACATGCAAGGAAACGCCCAGCGACGTCATGGACGTTACGGTGAAGGGCCTCTTCTGGCTCCTTGAGGCTTGGCGACAGAACCCGTTGTCCCAACGATTTGTTCTGGTCGGAGGCGACGCGTCTGTTGGGAATTTTTTCTACGATCACGGCGGCATTATCACCGAAGCGACCCCACATCGTGCCTATCCCGGCTGTTATGCGCTTTCAAAGGTTCTGGAAGAGGTGATGCTTGCCCAGTACGGCATTCAGTACGGGATAGACTGGTGCTGTCTTCGCGCGCCATGGATCATGGAAAAAGACGATTTTCGCGCCGCGCTTTCGTTTGGCGATGACCGTTTCGGTGGGCCGGACTGGCCCGCTATGGCAGGGTCCGCTTTGACTG
>JBATMT010000212.1:0-1993 GCA_049289975.1 Paracoccaceae bacterium
CCGACGACCTGTGCGCGACCTATACGCGTGCGTTCGTCCGGGCTTGCGGTCCCGCAGTTGCGCTGCTGGTCGGGCGCGATTTGCGACCATCCTCGCCTCGTATCGCCAATGCTGTCGCCACAGCCGCGCTCGAGCTTGGCGTCGACGTCATTGATTGTGGCGAACTCTCTACCCCTGCACTTGCGGCAGAGTCCCTGCGGCTTTCGCTCCCCGCCATCATGGTGACCGGCAGCCACATTCCCGCCGACCGCAACGGCCTGAAATTCTACAGCGCCACCGGCGAAATTACCAAGGCCGATGAAGAGGCGATTATCGTCTTCGCGCAGACCGACAGCGTGCCCGTTGTCGGCATCTCCTCGACCCGCAGAACAGACACAACAGCGGCCCAGCGCTACCTGGACCGCTATCTATCGTTTCTTCCCTCCAACGCACTCGCAGGTCATACAATCGGCGTCTATCAGCACAGCTGCGTGGCGCGCGACCTGCTTGTAGACCTGGTACAGTGCTTGGGCGCGACGGCCATTCCTCTTGGCCGTTCCGACTATTTCATTCCCGTCGACACCGAAGCCGTCGACGAGGAAACCCGTCAGCAATTGCGTGCATGGGCCGCCGCAAGCCCGCTGGATGCCATCATCTCTGCCGACGGAGACGCCGACCGACCGCTGGTGACCGACGCAAGTGGTGAAGTTATCTCTGGCGACATTCTCGATACGCTCACGGCAATAGCGCTGGGAGCTGATACCGTCGTCACGCCCGTGTCATCCAACACGATGGTCGAGGCAACAGGCGCATTTCACAAGATCGTCCGCACCCGCATCGGATCGCCCTATGTCATAGCCGCAATGGAACAGGCGCTGACCGTCCCCTGCAAGCCCGTTGGCTTCGAGGCCAATGGCGGCTTTCTCCTTGGTTTTGATGTGACACAAAACGGCCAAACCCTCTCGCGGCTGATGACGCGCGACGCGGTGCTTCCCATCGTTTCAGTGCTCAGCACCGCAGCCCGGGGCAAGACCACGCTTGCGAATCTTGTCTCGGACCTGCCTGCGCGGCGGACCGCCACCGACCGGCTCGAACATGTCCCGACCGAGCGCTCGGCAGCGCTCGTCAAGCAGTTGACCGAAGACGCTACCGCCCGCGCCGCCTTCTTTTCGGGTTTCGGCACCGAGACGGCTCTCGACCTGACCGACGGGCTCCGCGTCACTTTCGCCAGCGGGCTCATCTTGCACGTCCGCCCTTCAGGGAATGCCCCGGAACTCCGCGGATACGCCGAGGCATCTACCGACACCGCGGCCCGACACGCGCTGGCGGACTTACTGTCGCGACTTCGCCAACGCATCGGTTGATCAGTCAGGCACCCGGCCCCCGGTCGCATTCGTCACCTCGTCAGCAGCAGCCCGCACCAGCGCCCCGATCCTTGACGTATCGGCCAGATCGACCCTGAACGCCGGACCAGAGATTGACAATCCGGCGACTGGCTCACCGTAGGC
Source organism: Paracoccaceae bacterium (assembly GCA_049289975.1). GTDB lineage: Bacteria > Pseudomonadota > Alphaproteobacteria > Rhodobacterales > Rhodobacteraceae > TMP-24. The sequence goes on from JBATMT010000212.1 coordinate 1,488, forward strand.
GTTGAAGATCGGCGCGGCCACACAGCGCATACCTTCGGCTCTTTCCTGATCATCCACGGCAAAACCGCGCTGGCGTGTTGCGGCAAGGTCGTCCATCAAATCACTCTCGTCGCTGAGGGATCGAGGTGTGAACCGCGTCAGGCCCTGCTCCGCAGCGATCTGCCCGACACGTTCCGCCGAAAACCACGCCAACAGCGCCTTGCCGATGCCTGACACATGCATCGCTCCCAGCGTCCCCGGCGGAAAGAACGCCCGGATCGTCTCGTGCGTCTCGACCTGAGCCAGAAACAGCACCTGATCGCGATGCTCGACGCCAAGGTTGGCCGTCTCGCCTGTCGCCCGCATCAGCCGGTCCATCGGTTGCCGCGCCCGCTCCACAACCTTTGTCCGTCTCAGGAAAGCCGAGCCAACCCTGAACGCGCCACCTCCCACATGCCAAAGCTGCCCCGGCTCCTCAAGTTCAACAAAGCCATGCCCCTGCAAAGTCGTCAGCGCTCGGTAAACGG
>JBATMT010000213.1:0-6415 GCA_049289975.1 Paracoccaceae bacterium
CATAAAGAATGGTCACTCCGGTTTCCTGATGGATACGGCGTATCTCGACCTGAATTTCTTCGCGCAACTTCTTGTCGAGCGCAGAGAGCGGCTCGTCCATAAGCAGAACCGGAGGGTCGTAGACCAGCGCGCGCGCCAGTGCGACGCGCTGTTGCTGACCGCCCGACATCTTGGCGGGCATGCGGTCTTCATAGCCTTCCAGCCTGACCAACTTGAGGGCGCGTTTGACCTTCTGGGCGATCTCGTCCTGGCCCATGCGGCGGACGCGCAGGGGGAAGGCCACGTTCTCGCCGACGCTGAGATGCGGGAACAGGGTGTAGCGCTGGAACACCATGCCGATGTTGCGCTTGTGGGAGGGGATCGCGAGGATCGACTGCCCGTTGAGCCGGATGTCGCCCGCAGTGGGGTCCTGAAAGCCGGCCAGCACATAGAGAGTGGTCGACTTGCCCGAACCTGACGGGCCGAGGAAGGTCATGAATTCACCCTTGGCGACCGTAAGCTCGACATGATCAGTGGCAACAACATCGCCGTAGACCTTGCGAATTCCGTTGATATGCAGATAGGGCGTCATTGGGTCTTGCCTTTGCGGATCAAGGCTGCGGCCACCATCAGAAGGACCGTCAGCGCAACAAGAAGGGTGGAGGCCGCCGCGATGACCGGCGTGAGGTCTTGGCGGAGCGTTGTCCAGACCTTGACCGGAAGGGTCTGAAGGCTGGGCGAAGCCATGAAGATGGCAAGCACAACCTCGTCCCACGAAATCAGGAACGAGAAGATCGCGGCAGAGTAGAGGCCGTGACTGATCGACGGCAGCGTAACACGCAGGCGAGCCTCCCACGGGGATGCTCCGCAGAGGATGGCGGCATCTTCGATGGCCGGGTCGAATGTTTCGAGCGCGCCAGAGATGGTGATGATCGAGAAAGGCAGGGCAACGATCAGGTGTGCGATGACGAAGCCAAGCAGCGTGCCGTTCAGGCCCAGTTGCAGGAAGGCTGCGTAGAGGGCGACGGCGACAATGACGACAGGCAGCACCATAGGTGTGAGGAAGAAGGCACGCAGGACGGCGCGGCCACGGAAGCGTCCGCGCACGAGTGCGAGGGAGGCCAAAAGCCCAAGAATAACCGACAGGACCATGACGATCAGCCCGATCTTGGCCGATGTCAGCGCCGCACCGAGCCAGCGCGGGTCGGCAAACAGTTCGGAGTACCATTTCAGGGTCCAGCCGGGCGGCGGGAAGACGAGCCAGCGGCTGGAGCCGAAGGACAGTGCAACGATAAAGACGATGGGTAGCAGCAGGAACAGCATCAACAGGACGCAGAGCCCCGAGAGGAGCCATTTCCACGCGCCGAGCTTGTCGAAATCCATCAACATCAGTGAACCTCGGTCGTATCAAAGAAGCGCAGTTGCAGCGCGTAAATCGCTAGGGTGACGACCAGCAAGATGAAGGCGGCGGCCCCGCCCATGCCCCAATTGACAAGGCTTTGCACCTGTTGGGCGATCAGTTCGGCCAGCATCATGTTCGCGGTGCCGCCAAGGAGCGCAGGCGTGACGAAATAGCCCAGCGACATGACGAAGACCATGAGTGCCCCGGACGCTATTCCCGGCGCGGAGAGGGGAAGGAGGACGCGTGTCAACGCCTGCCATTTGGTTGCACCGCAAAGGGCTGCGGCTTGCAGGACGGCCGGGTCGATCTTCTTGATCACGCCGTAAAGCGGCAAGATCATGAAGGGCAGCATGATATAGACCATGCCGATGGTGACGCCGATGAGATTGTTGGTGAGTTGCAGCGGCTCGTTGATCAGGCCGATGGCCTTCAGGGTGCGATTGATGAGACCGGTCTGCTGCAGCAACACCATCCAGGCATAGGTTCGCGCCAGAAGGTTCGTCCACATCGACAGCAAGATGACGGCGAACACGACCCCTGCCCCACGTTTGGGCATGATCGCCAGCGCCCATGCGACGGGAAACGAAATCAGCGCGGTGACCAGCGTGACCACCCCGGCGACGAAGAAAGTGTTGAAGAAGATGCGCGCGTAGGTGGTGCTGCCAAGAAGCGTCTTGTAGTTTTGCAGGCCGAGTTCCGGCTCTGTGACCGAACGGGACAGAAGGCTCGCGACTGGAACGACAAAGAAGACGACCAGCAAAAGGATCGCGGGAACGGCAAGCTCGAGCCCGGATTTTCGGCGTAGCGCGCCAGTGATTTGCATGGTCCTGCCCCCGCAGCTTCACGTCATGAAAAGGGGTCCGGGCACCGGAAAGGCGCCCGGACAGATCGGGCTTATTCAGCCTGCCAAGCGTACCAGCGGGTGCCAATCTCGTCGCGGTGTTCGGCCCAGTAGGCCATGTCGGCGTTCACCTGCACCGCGGTTTGCGCGTCGGGCAGCGTAGCGCGCTCGGCGGGGTCCATCAGGTCTGCCGAGCCAAGGTTGATCGGGGCATAACCCGACGCGGCGGCGAACTTGGCCTGACCTTCGGCAGAGGTTGCAGCAGCGATGAATTTCATGGCAGCGTCCTTGTTCTTGGTGCCTTTCGGAACCACGAGCGCGTCGGCGGCAGTGATGTTCTGATCCCAACTGATGCCGATATCCTGACCATCGGCCAGAAGGGCTGCGAGGCGCCCGTTCCAGAAGAAACCGATCGGGGCTTCACCGGAGGCGAGAAGCTGCTGTGACTGTGCACCGCCGTCCCACCAGATGATGTCCTTCTTGATGGTGTCGAGTTTCTTGAAAGCGCGGTCGAGGTCGAGCGGATAAAGCTCGGCCGGTTTCACGCCGTCGGCCAGAAGAGCAGCCTCGATGACGCCCGGTGCCGACCACTTGTAGAAGGTTCGCTTGCCGGGAAACTTGGTGGTGTCGAAGAGATCGGCGAGGGTTGCGGGCTTGGCGTCCGGGAAGCTGGCGGGATTCCAGCCAAGCACGAAGGAATAATAGAACGAACCGACTGCGAAGTCGGAGACAAAGCGGGGATCGAGTTTGGTCTTGTCGATGACGGCGAAGTCGAGCGGCTCCAGAAGGCCCTGCTTGCCCGCCTGAAGCGCCCAGTCGAATTCGGAATCGACCACGTCCCATGTCACTGCATTGGCTTCGACCATGGCCTTGAGCTTGCCGTAGTCCGTTGGCCCGTCCTGCACCACATTGATGCCATTGGCCTCGGTGAAGGGTGTGGCCCAATTCGCGGCCTGAGCGTCTTGCGTGGTGCCGCCCCATGAGGTGAACACCATGTCGGCCGCCACTACACTCGTCGCACTCAACGCACCTGCAAATGCAAGTGCCAACACAGATTTCTTCATGATCGGCTCCCTATTGTTACGAAGGTCGTCAGCGCATGACGAACGGATCCGGGATTGGATCTTCTGACGTGCGCAGCCACACGGTTTTCACCGTCGTGTAGTCGAGTGCCGCAGCCAGTCCGCCCTCGCGTCCGTGGCCGGAAAGGCCATGGCCGCCAAAGGGCGCTATGGGGGAAACGGCGCGATAGGTGTTGACCCAGACAATCCCGGCGCGGATGCCGCGCACCATACGGTGCGCGCGCGTCAGGTTGCGGGTGAACACGCCAGAGGCAAGGCCGTAGGGCGTCGAGTTGGCGATTTCGAGCGCCTGCTCTTCGGTGTCGAAGCTGACGACCGACAGGACCGGGCCGAACAACTCTTCGGTGACGCAGGGCGCTGATGGCGTGTCCGTGCAATCGAGGATCGTCGGGGCAAAGTAGAAGCCCTGCCCTTCCGGGGCATGACCGCCGGACACCAACCTTGCGCCTGCCGTTACCGAAGCGGAAACGATGCGGGCGATGCGGTCTCGCTGACGGCTGGTGCAGAGGGGGCCGACCTCGGTTTCCATCGCGCCGGGAGTGCCGACGCGGATGGCCTGTGCCTTCTCGCTCAGACGGCGAAGCATCTCGTCCTTGATGGACCGCTGGACGACAAGGCGCGATCCGGCGACGCAGCTTTGGCCGGTAGCGGCGAAGATGCCGGCGATCTGGGCGTTGGTGGCGCTTTCAAGATCGGCATCGTCGAACACGATGAAGGGGGACTTGCCGCCCAGTTCAAGCGAGGTGCGCGCGAGGTTCTCTGCCGAGGCGCGGACGATGTGGCGTGCCGTCTCTGGCCCGCCGGTAAAGGCGATATGGGCGACCAGGGGATGGGTTGTCAGCGCTTGTCCAGCCTCGGGACCGCCGGTCAGAATGTTCACCACACCAGCGGGGAACCCGGCGGCATGGACGAGGCGGGCAAATTCAAGAAGCGGCGCGGGGCCGTCTTCGCTGGCCTTGAGAACGACGGTGCAGCCTGCGGCGAGTGCCGGGCCGAGTTTGACGGCGGACAGGAACAATTGGCTGTTCCATGGCACGATAGCGGCTACAACGCCAACCGGCTCGCGCCGCAACCAGACCTCCATGTCGGGCTTGTCGATGGGCAGGTGCGAGCCTTCGATCTTGTCGGCCAGTCCGGCGTAGTAACGGTAGTAGTCGGCGACATAGGCTATCTGTGCCGAGGTTTCGCGGATGATCTTGCCGGTGTCACGGGTTTCGAGGACCGCAAGGCGAGGTGCTGCTTCCTGCACCAGATCGGCCAGTTTCATCAACAGCTTGCCACGCGCTGTTGCCGTCAGACCGGACCACGTCCGATCGTGAAAAGCCCGGTGGGCGGCCCTGACGGCGCGGTCGACATCAATGGCACTGGCTTGCGGCATCTGCGCCCAAGGCGTAGCCGTTGCCGGATCGAGGCTGTCGAACGTCGAAGCGGCATCTTCGAACTGGCCGTCGATGTATTGCTGGAAGCGGTCCATGTGCGTCCTCAGGCAAATGCAGGCATGACGACTTCGATGAAGCGCTTGAGGCTGTCGCGCTTTCTCTCGAAACTCATGCCGCTGTCGATCCACAGGGAGAACTCGTCATAGCCTAGAGCCTCAATGGCCTTGAGGCGGTCGATGACTTCCGCGGCCTCGCCGATGAGCAGGTTCTGCCGCATGACTTCGGGCGAATAGAACGGATGCGCCGCGATTTCTTCCGGCGTCAGTTTCTGGATCAGGCCATTTTGGATGGGGCGTTTGTTCAGGAACCACGCGCCGAAATAGTTGTAGAACACGTTCAGTTCCTGCGCGCCCAGTTCGGCGTCGGCGGCGTCCTTGGCGACGTAGCCGTGCTGAAGAATCATGATCTTTGGTCGCGGGATGTCCGGGTTCGCGGCACAAGCGGCGTTGAACCGCTCCATGAGACTGACCACTTCGGTGTGCGGCTGGTGGAGCGGAGTGACTTGCACGTTGCAGCCCTGCGAGACGGCAAACTCGTGGCTGTTCGGATCGCGGGCGGCGACCCATATCGGCGGGTGCGGCTGTTGAAGCGGCTGCGGGGCTGACGTCGTGGACGGGAACTGCCAGTATTGGCCGTCGTGGGCATAGTCACCCTGCCACAGGCCCTTGATGGCGGGGATCAGCTCGCGCATGCGTCCGCCGGCGTTCCAAGCGTCAAGGCCGGGCAGCACACGGTCATACTCGAACGTGTAGGCGCCGCGGGCGATGCCAAGATCGAGGCGACCATCCATGATGATGTCGGCCATGGCCGCTTCACCAGCAAGCTTGATCGGATGCCAGAACGGGGCAATCACCGTGCCAGTCCCAAGACGCACGTTCTTGGTGCGGCGGGCCAGATCGACGAGGTTCAGCAATGGGTTCGGGGCGATGGTGAAGCTCATCCCATGATGCTCACCCGTCCAAATGGCGCACATGCCGCCTTCGTCTGCCATACGGCAGAGTTCCAGCATTTCCTGATAGAGCTGGGGCTCTGAATCCTCGGGACTGATCCGCTCCATGTGGATGAACAGAGAGAATTTCATGGCTTGTTCCTTTCGCCGATTGGTTCGACGCGTCCCTGATCCTGATTTCCGAAATAGATGCCGTAATTGCCGACGCGGGTTTCCTCGGCCAGTCGTTCCAGCATCACGAGCATCGCCGGGTCGGTCACATCGGCGACCCCATCGGCTGAAAGTTCCACATAGGCTCCGCGCTGTGGTCGGCCCGTTGCCGCCGGACAGAGGAACGAGATATGCTGGTGGCCCCGCGCGACGTCTTCATAGACAGCGTAGATGAATCCCGGCTGGGCCTGTACGCCAAGCCCGCCGATCAGGGCGGCCAGTGCCGCCTGTGCGCCTTCGCGTCCGACGCGCGCGGTGGGCAAGGTCAGGCCGCCAAGCCCGTCATCGACGAGAAGCACCTGCCCTGCCGTCTCGACGATGGCCGAGATCACCACATCCGGTCCGCTTGCGACGGCGGCCCCTGTCTGCACTGGGGTGAAGTAGCCACCGCGATAGTAGCCAAGGCCGGGGGCCTGAGTTGCCTCGAAAGCGCCGACCCGACCGATCAGGATGGCGTGGTCGCCAGCATCGACGATCTGGTGAAGGTGACAGTCGAACCAGGCCGAGACACCG
>JBATMT010000214.1:0-5683 GCA_049289975.1 Paracoccaceae bacterium
CCGGGATGCAGTCGGCGTGAACGACGGCGGAAGGGACGGCGGCGAAAGTGAAAGCCGGGATCAGGATGCGGGCATCGCGCGGCAGATCCAGCGCCTTGATTGACAAGAAGAGCGCCGCAGAACAGGAAGAAACGGCAAGGGCGTAGCGTGATCCGAGAAGGTCGGCGAACTCGGCTTCGAGAAGGGCCACGGGCGCACCCTCGGGTGCGGTGTAGCGAAAGAGATCGCCCGAGGACAACAGACGCTCTACCTCGGCCATCGCTTCGGCCGGGATTGGCTCGGCATCATAGACGTTCGGGGCGGAGGCAAGGGCCAGAGTCTCGGGGGCCATGTTTCATCTTTCCTGAAAGTCTCGTTCAGCTTTTCTGTAGCTGAACTTAGGATAGACTTCCAATGGAATTGTGACGCATCGGCTTAAAACCCCAATCTGTCGCGCATTGAATACCAGCTCATCGCAAGCACTAGCAAAGGCCAGCGCATACCCGGCCCGCCGGGAAAGCGGTGCGTCGGGACCGAGGCCATCACGTCGAACCGTTCGGCCTGACCGGCGGTTGCCTCGGCCAGAAGGCGACCGGCGAGTGTCGCCATTGCGACTCCGTGACCCGAATAGCCAGATGCCGACAGGACGTTTGGCTTGACCCGCGCAAAGCACGGCATGCGGTTCATGGTAATGGCAAGCGTGCCGCCCCACGCATAGTCGATGCGCAGGTCTTTCAGGTGCGGATAGACCTCGAGCATCGGTTTGCGGACAGTTTTGACGATGTCAGGGAAGCGGTAGCCATAGCTTTCGCCGCCGCCAAACAGCAGGCGGTTGTCGTCTGACAGGCGCCAGTAGTTGACGACAAACTTGGTGTCGGCAACCGCAACGTTTTCCCGTAGCACCTCTGCCGCGCGATCGCCGAGCGGTTCGGTGGCAATGATGAAATTGTTGATCGGCATGACTCGCGCCGCCACATGATCGTCAAGCCCGCCGAGATAGCCGTTGCAGGCCAGGATCACATGGTCGCATTCGACCCGGCCCTTGCCGGTCTGCACAACCGGCTTCGCGCCATGCTGGATGTGATGGACATAAGCGCCCTCGTGAATGCGCGCGCCCGCAGCAGTGGCGGCTTTGGCCAGGCCGATTGCGTAGTTCAGCGGGTGGACATGGCCCGCGTCGCGGTCAATATCGCCGCCCTTGTAGACGGGCGAGGGCAGGATCGCCTGCAAGGCGTCGCGGTCGAGCGTTTCAATCGCGGTATAGTCATAGTCGCGCGCCATCTTCTCGGCATAGGTGCGGGAATGGGCGACCTCGCTGTCGGTCCAGCAGGCATGTGCAACACCGTCGTGGAAGGTGCAGGGCATTGCATGGTCGCGGATCAGCGACTTGACCATGCCCTTGGCTTCTTGCGACAGGTTCCAGAGTTTGCGCGCCTGATCGAGACCGACCAGTTTTTCCAGTTCGTCTTGCTCCAGCCGTTGTCCCGAGCCGACTTGCCCGCCATTGCGGCCCGACGCGCCGAAGCCTAGGCGATGGGCTTCGAGCAGCACCACATCCATGCCGCGCTGGGCAAGGTGAAGTGCCGCCGACAGGCCGGTGTAGCCGCCACCGATGATGCATACATCGGCGCTGGTTGCGCCCCTCAGTTCGGAGAAGGGCGCAAGGTCGGCACGGGTTGCCGCATAGTAGCTTTGCGGGTATTCGCCCGCCTTGTCGTTGGCAAAAAGCAGGTTCATCCCGTTCCTCACACGTTGAGGAGGAGATGCTCACGCTCCCAGGGGCTGATGACCTGCTGGAACTCCTTGAACTCGTTCCGCTTGACGGATTCGTAAACAAGGCAGAACTGCTCGCTCAGCACTTCGCGGACTGGCTTGCAATCGACCAGCAGGTCGAGGGCGTCGCCAAGGTTCAGCGGAATTTCGTCGTCCGACGCGGTGAATTCGATCTTGCGTTCGGGCCGCGGTTCGATCTTTTCCTTCAGGCCCAGATAACCACAGGCGAGTGAGGCAGCGATGCCGAGGTAGGGGTTGCAGTCCATTCCCGCGAGACGGTTTTCAACCCGGCGCGCGGCGGGCGGAGAGACCGGAACGCGCAGGCCGGTGGTCCGGTTATCGCGGCCCCATTCGACGTTGATCGGGGCGGCAAAGCCTGGAACATAACGGCGGTAGCTGTTCACATAGGGTGCAAGGAGCGCGATCACAGCGGGCAGGTACTTCTGCATGCCACCGATGAAATGGATAAACTCGGGCGTTTCTTTCTTGCCGTCCGAGAAGATGTTCTTGCCGGTGGCTTTCGAGACCACCGAGTGGTGGATGTGCATTGCGCTGCCCGGTTCACCCTCGATCGGCTTGGCCATGAAGGTGGCATAGCAATCGTGGCGCAAGGCGGCTTCGCGGATCAGGCGTTTGAAGAAGAAAATCTCGTCCGACAGCTTGATCGGGTCGCCATGCGCGAGGTTGATCTCGATCTGGCCCGAGCCTCCCTCTTGCAAGATGCCGTCAATCTCAAAGCCCTGGGCTTCCGCGAAATCGTAGATGTCGTCGATGACGCGGCCGTATTCGTCGACAGCCGAAAGAGAGTAGGCTTGCTTGGCGGCAGCGCGGCGGCCCGAGCGGCCCATTGGCGGCAGAACCGGCAAGTTCGGGTCGATGTTGCGGGCGACGAGGAAGAATTCCATCTCTGGCGCGACGACGGGGATCAGACCTTCGGCCTCGAACAGGGCGCAGACGCGCTTGAGCACATTGCGTGGTGCAGTCGGGACCATGAAACCATCGGCGTCGACGACATCGTGGATGACCTGAAGCGTCGGATCTTGTGTCCAGGGCGCTGCCGTGGCTGTGGAATAGTCCGGGACCAGCGTCATATCCGGCTCGGTAAAATCGCCCAGAGGGTTGTCAGCCCATTCGCCGGTGATCGTTTGCAGGAAGATCGAGTTCGGCAGGAAGAAGCTTTTCTGTTTGGCGAACTTCGAGGCAGGCATAGCCTTGCCACGCGCCACACCGGCAATGTCGCTGACGATGCATTCCACTTCGTCGACACGACGCCCACCAATATATTCGCGGGCTGCTTCTGGCAGTTTCTGGGTCCAATCGGACATGAGTCACACTGTTATGAGTTGCGGGGTTGCTTGAAGAAATTGGCAATACGGTCGGCGATCATGTCGGCGTCATTGTCATGACCAAGCTTCGCCGCAGCGTCAGCCATGACATCGGGTGGCACAAGGCCCGGTGCGCGGGTGCGCAACAGGCCGTCGATGAATTCGTCCTTGAATTCGGGATGTGCCTGAATGGTGAAGGCCTGATCGCCATAGACGAGCGCTGCATTCTCGCAAAACTCGTTCGACGCGCAAACCTCTGCCCCTTCGGGGACTTCAGTAACCTGATCGCGGTGCCATGCGTTCAGGGTGATCTTGTCACCGTTGAAGTCATATTCCTGCGGACCGACGGCCCAGCCCTTGTCATAGCGTTCAACTTTACCGCCCATCGCCTGAGCGATGATCTGGTGGCCGAAGCAGATGCCGACGAGCGGAACACGCTCGGTCATCGCCTTGTGGATGAAGGTTTCCAGAGGCTTGACGAACGGATGGTCTTCGTAGGCGCCGTGACGGGACCCTGTGATGAGCCAGCCGTCGCAATCGTGAACAGAGACGGGAAAATGCATCGCCTCAACGTGATAGGTGCGGAAACTCAGGCCGCGATTGGCCAGAAGCTCACGAAAGAAGTCCGGATAGTCCCCCATGTCGTCGCGCAAGGCGTCGGGGGACTGGCCAGTCTGAAGTATGCCGATCAGCATGAAATGTCCGTCTGTTATGGTCAATTGGCCTAGCTAACCCCGCCCTCCTGCAACTGGCAAGAGGACGGGTGCAGGGCATTACACCGTATCGAGGTAGATTTCGGTCTGTTCTTGCGGTGTCAGTTCCCCCATGTAGTGGAGTTCCTGACGCTTGGTCATGACCAGATTGGTGATCAGTTCCTTCGAAAAGACTCGCGCCATCTTGTCGCTTTTCTCGAAGACGTTGATGGCCTCTTGCCAGGTATCCGGGATCAGCGGCAGGTCAAGGGCATAGGCGTTGCCGGTGATCGGCGGCGGCGGGACCATCTTTTCCTCGATGCCGATGAGTGCCGAACCAAGGATGCCAGCAAGCATCAGATAGGGGTTCACGTCGCCACCTGCGGTCCGATGCTCGATCCGGCGCGCAGCCGGACTGCCCGACGGGACCCGGATTGCCGATGTGCGGTTTTCATAGGCCCAGCATACAGCGTTTGGTGCGTGCGCTTCGGGGATGAGGCGCTCGTAGCTGTTCGAGTGCGGGGCAAAGAGCAGCGTGGAGTCGTTCATTGCCCAGAGACAACCGGCAATGGCGTTCATCAGCAATTCGGAGCCTTCGGGGCCGCCGTTTGAAAAGACGTTCTTGCCGTCCTTGTCGATCACCGAGAAATGCGTGTGCAGGCCGTTGCCGGAATATTCCGGATAGGGCTTGGCCATGAAGCTGGCGGCAAAGCCGTGGCGGCGGGCAAGGCCCTTGACCAGCATCTTGAAGAACCATGCGTCATCGGCGGCGCGCAGCGCGTCGTCTTGATGCATCAGGTTGATTTCGAACTGGCCAAGTCCCGATTCCGAAATGGCCGTGTCTGCGGGAATGTCCATCTCTTCACAGGCGTCGTAAAGGTCTGTGAAGAAGCTGTCGAATGCGTCAAGTGCACGTATCGACAGGATTTCGGCCGCCTTGCGGCGCTTGCCCGAACGGGGAGACGGCGGGACCTGAAGGGTCTTGCCGCTGTCGTCGATCAGGAAGAACTCCAACTCCATCGCGCAAACAGGCGTCAGGCCGTGCGCTTTGTAGCGATCAACCACGGCACGCAGCGCGTGGCGGGGGTCACCTTCGTAGGGTTGGCCATTTTCACGGAACATCCAGATTGGCAAAAGCGCTGTCGGGGCTTCAAGCCACGGCATCGGCATGTAGCCACGCTCGGTCGGGCGCAAGATGCCATCGGCATCTCCACTTTCAAAGAGCAACGGGCTGTCTTCGATGTCTTCACCCCAGATGTCGAGGTTCAAAACAGACATCGGGAAGCGTGTCCCGTCATTTTCAACCTTGTCGGCAAATCGGGTCGGAACGCGTTTGCCGCGTGCCTGACCATTCAGATCCGCGGCTGCCACGCGGATCGTGCGCACCTGAGGGTGCTTTCTCAACCAGTCCTTCATCATCTCACGATACCAGAGCCGCCAGTCCGCATCCGCGCCGCTGGCCGAACCTCATGGCTCGGTGCGGGGGTGGGGACCATGCCCTTGGTCCTTTCTCCCAGTTCGATCCCATCTCACCCGGCCGTTGAACGCACCTGAATGCCGCCTCAAGGCGGTCCGAGAAGCAACCCGGATAATTTGATCAAAACCTTGATACAGCCGGACAAGGAGTGGAAGCAAGCTGATTCTGCTTATCCTTGCGTCAAAGTGCGGCCTTTTGGCCAGTTTGCTCTGGAAACTGGCAGGAAAACTGGCGGTCACTGCCTTGGAGTCGGAACCGAAAGGTACGCTGTGTCGGGAATGTCGATCAATCCTGCGAGGCCCAATGGCGAGCGGTCAGCAGGCGGCATTGCGGCGATAGCGGCGCGGACGGCGGCAGCTATGGGAGCGGGGTCGCGGTCTTTTGCGGTGATCAGCGGCAGGCCGGGCGTTGGTTCGGTGCGGGTCGCGACGCGGAGC
>JBATMT010000215.1:0-2626 GCA_049289975.1 Paracoccaceae bacterium
GGTCGGGTCTCGACGCCGGAACTGACCAACGACCGGATCGAGGAACTGGCGGCGTTGCGGGCCTTGATCGAGCCGGAACTGGCCAGCCGTGCCCTGCCGCGCGCCCATATGGCGCTGATCGAGCGGATGCAGACCATCAACGCCGCCAATCAGGACGCCGCCTTGCGCCGCGACGCAGTCGCCTATGTGCGCACCAATCTCGAATTTCACCGCGCGCTATACCTGCGGGCGCAAGCCCCGGCGATGCTGGCCATCGTCGAAACCGTCTGGCTCCAGCTTGGCCCCACCATGCGCTCGCTTTATGCGCGCCTGCCGCGCCGCGATCCGCCGCACCATCACCGCCTGATCATCGCGGCGCTCAAGGCCGGCGACGAACCGGGCCTCCGCCTTGCCGTCCGGACCGACGTGACACAGGGCCTGCGCCATCTGGCGGGCTGAGCGAAGGAAACTAGCGCGGCCTGCGTTGTAGGCCCGCACGACTTGCAGGAGACCGCCATGCCCCGGCTTACCACCTTCGACCGCCGTACCTTGCTCAAGGCCCTTGCCGCGGCCCCCTTGACCATCGCGCTGCCCGTTGCGGCTCGTGCCGCAGCGGCGCAAGTCGGTCTGATGTCGACGCGGGTATGCATGCTGTCCACCGAGGTCACAGAGGGACCATTCTACCTCGAACCGCACCTGATCCGCGCAAACATAACCGAAGGCCGCCCCGGCCTGCCGATGCGACTCAAACTGCAAGTGGTGCGTGCTGATTGCACGCCCGTCTCCGGTGCCCGTGTCGATGTCTGGCACTGTGATGCCCAAGGTCGCTATTCCGGGGTGAAGAACCTTGGCGGCGGACAGGACACCACGGGCCAGACCTTCCTGCGCGGCACCCAGAACACCGCCAGCGACGGCGTCGCCGGTTTCCTGACGATCTTCCCCGGCTGGTATCCCGGCCGCACCACACATGTGCACTACAAGGTTTTTCTGGATGAACGCACGGTGCTGACCGGCCAGATTTTCTTCGACGAAACCCTGAACCAGACCGTCTATGATAATGACCCCGCCTACGCCCGCCCCTACAAGCGCGGCAGTCTGAACACCACCGACGGCATCGCCGCCAAGGCAGGCAAAGGCGGCCATGCTGAAGTCACCGGCACCGAACCAGGCGAGATGCTGGAAGCCTCCCTTGTCGTTGGCATCAACCCCAAGGCCGACACCGTCCCGGGCGGCATCCTCCACTTGCTCTGAAGGGCAGGGGGGCCACCTTGTCACCGCTGCACAAGCCGGCCACCACCCCCGACGCGCTGCCACCCCTCTCCCCCTGTCAGCGCCGCGCAAGCGGGGGACCACCTTGCCCCAAGCGGCACCCCTCTCCTCCTGTCACCCCCGCGAAAGCGGGGGGCAAACCCGTTGCCAAACCCTTAACAAAAACGACAGATACAAACAAAATCAATGGCTTGCAAAAATGTCCAGATCTGGACCGACCCCAAGCAGGCACAAAAAAGCCGGGGACCCGCCTTTTCAGACAAATCCCCGGCCCTTCATTTGCCAGCAGTGAAGTCGCCTCGGTCAGGCGTGGATCGGCCCATCGCCGCAGGCCAGCGCCGCTTCGCGGACGGCTTCCGAGAAGGTCGGGTGAGCGTGACAGGTCAGCGCAACATCCTGAGCCGCCGCGCCGAACTCCATCGCCACGCAGATCTCATGGATCAACTCGCCTGCCGCAGGCCCGATGATATGGGCGCCAAGGACGCGGTCGGTTTCCTTGTCGGCCAGAATCTTCACGAAGCCCTCGCCCTGAAACACCGACTTGGCCCGCGCGTTGCCCATGAAGGGGAACTTGCCGACCTTGTAGGCGCGGCCTTCCTCTTTCAGCTGTTCCTCGGTCTTGCCGACCGACGCAACTTCCGGTGCGGTGTAGATCACGCCGGGGATCACGTCGTAGTTCACATGACCCGCCTTGCCCGCAAGAATCTCGGCCAGCGCCATGCCTTCGTCCTCGGCCTTGTGGGCCAGCATCGGGCCAACGACCGCGTCGCCGATCGCATAGATACCCGCCACAGTCGTCGCATAATGGCTGTTCGTCTTGACCTGCCCGCGCTTCTCCATCTGAACTCCCAGAGCCTCCAGCCCGAGACCCGACGTGAAGGGCCGCCGACCGGTGGCGACCAGCACGCAATCGGCTTCGAGGCTCGCCTCGGCGTCGTTCTTCTTCAGCTTGTAGCTGACCGTCGCCACGTCGCCCTTGACGGTGACACCCTGCACAGCCGCGCCCAGCACGAACTTGAAGCCCTGCTTCTTCAGCGTCCGCTCGAACGTCTTGGCAATCTCGGCATCCATGCCGGGCGTGATCGCATCAAGATATTCCACCACCGTCACTTCCGAGCCAAGCCGCGCATAGACTGACCCCATCTCGAGCCCGATGACCCCTGCGCCGATGACGACCAGCTTCTTCGGGATCTTGCCAAGCGTCAGCGCGCCGGTCGAGGTGACGACGATCTTTTCATCGACCGTGACGCCCGGCAGGCTCGATGGTTCCGACCCGGTGGCGATGACGATGTTCTTCGCCTCGTGGACTTCGTCGCCGACCTTCACCTTGCCCGGCGCCGGGATCGACCCCCAGCCCTTGAGCCAGGTGATCTTGTTC
>JBATMT010000216.1:0-3584 GCA_049289975.1 Paracoccaceae bacterium
GCTTGTCTTTACTGTCCTATTCGCGACCTTCGCCGAAGCGGTCGCCGAAGGTCGCGGCAAGACGCAAGCGGCCAGCTTGCGGCAAAGTCACAGCGACGTCGTTGCCCGCCGCTACCTGACACGCGATATGGCGCACGGTCTAACCGAGAATGTCGGTGCCTCTGACCTTGTCCTAGGTGACATCGTTTTGGTGGAAGCTGGCGAGGTCGTCCCGCTTGATGGCGAGATCATCGAGGGTGGCGCTGCCGTGAATGAGGCTGCGATCACGGGCGAGTCCGCTCCTGTCATTCGCGAAGCTGGTGGCGACAGATCGGCGGTGACAGGCGGGACAACCGTCCTATCGGATGCAATCAAAGTGCGCATCACTGCTCCTCCGGGCGAGACATTCATTGACCGCATGATCGCGCTTGTCGAAGGCGCCGAACGGCAGAAAACCCCCAACGAACTTGCGCTTTCCGTCCTGCTGTCCGGCATGACTCTGATCTTCCTGATAGCTGTGGTCACCTTGTGGGGCATTGCCGGATATTCTGGGTCAGTCCTTTCTGTCACCGTTCTTTCTGCTCTTTTTGTGACGCTGATCCCTACCACCATTGGGGGGCTGCTGTCGGCAATCGGTATTGCCGGTATGGACCGTCTGATCCGCTTCAATGTGCTTGCTACGTCAGGTCGTGCGGTCGAGGCTGCGGGCGATGTGAATACGCTTCTTCTCGACAAGACTGGTACGGTCACGTTCGGCAACCGCATGGCGACCGAGTTCATTCCCCTTCCCGGCAAAACAGCGAGGGGCTTGGCGGAAGCAGTGGTGCTGGCGAGCCATGCAGACGACACTCCGGAAGGTAGGTCGATCGTTGCGCTCGCGAAGTCCGACTACGGTTTGGAATTGCCTGACCTGACAGGAGTTGAAGCGACGTTTATCGCTTTTTCTGCACAGACACGTCTTTCGGGAATCGATTTTGGCGGGCGTGCGATCCGCAAGGGCGCTATTGACGCTATCCTGCGCGAGGTCGGGGTCACGATGGTTGCTGCGCCAGACGGCTTCCGGCAGGCAGCCGAGAGGATCGCTCGTTCTGGCGGCACACCTCTCGGTGTGACCGAGAACGGTGAACTGCTTGGCGTCGTTCACCTGAAGGATGTGGTCAAACCCAATATTCGCGAAAGGTTCGCCGCGCTTAGGGCAATGGGCATCAAGACTGTCATGGTAACGGGCGACAATCCGATCACGGCGGCGGCAATCGCGTCGGAGGCTGGCGTTGATGACTTCATTGCCGAGGCGACCCCAGAGGACAAACTGGCCTATATCCGCAAGGAACAGGAAGGCGGCAGGCTGATTGCCATGTGCGGCGATGGTACCAATGATGCGCCAGCGCTTGCTCAGGCTGACGTAGGCGTGGCAATGCAGACCGGTACGCAGGCAGCGCGCGAGGCAGGCAACATGGTCGACCTCGACAGCGATCCGACCAAGCTCATCGAGGTGGTCGAGATCGGCAAACAACTGCTTATGACGCGAGGCTCGCTGACCACGTTTTCTATTGCCAATGACGTAGCAAAGTATTTTGCAATTCTTCCCGCGCTCTTTATCGGCACCTATCCCGTCCTTGGCGCGCTGAATGTCATGCACCTTGCCTCGCCTCAGTCGGCAATCCTGTCGGCGGTAATCTTCAACGCTTTGATCATCGTTGCCCTTATTCCGCTGGCGCTCAAAGGAGTTCCTTACCGCTCTGTTCCGGCCGCTGCCCTTTTGCGGCGGAATTTGCTGGTCTATTGGCTTGGTGGGTTACTGCTGCCTTTTGCCGGGATCAAAATCATCGATCTTGCCATCACGGCGTTGCATCTTGCCTGAAAGGAGCCTGAAATGCTGTCTTATATCCGCCCGGCGCTTGTTACTGTTTTCGCCTTCACGTTGGCCCTCGGACTTGCCTATCCGCTGGCGCTGACTGGTCTTGGCCAGATCCTATTCAGCGATGCCGCAAATGGCAGCCTGATCCGACAGGGTGCTGTGATTGTAGGCTCAGACCTCATAGGTCAAGAATTTGCCGAACCAGGCTACTTCCATCCACGGCCTTCTGCCACTGACACGCCGTACGATGCGATGGCCTCGTCAGGTTCGAACCTCGGTCCGCTGTCGATCAAACTAAAGGAACGCATGGCATCTGACATCCAGAAACGCGCTGCAGGAGATGTTGTACCCGCGGACGCGGTCATGGCATCCGCATCCGGACTAGATCCTCACATTTCCCTAGAGAACGCCCTTTCGCAGGTCTCGCGCGTTGCAGCAGCGCGCGGAATTGACGAACAGTCAGTCAGTGATCTAGTCCGGGCGACGACCGAAAAGCCCCTCTGGATCATTGGCGAAACACACGTAAACGTTTTGCAGCTCAATCTTGCCATCGACAAATTAACACAGGGCTGAGCCTATTGGTGCCATGCGAGAACCGCGACAAACACAAGAAGATCGGCCCGATCCCGAGGCATTGCTGGCGCTGGGTAGGGAAGGCCATCGTGGTCGGCTGAAGGTCTATCTCGGCGCAGCACCCGGTGTCGGCAAAACTTTTGCGATCTTGCAAGGTGCCCGCCGTCTGAAGGACGCTGGTACCGACGTAGTCTTGGGCCTTATTGAGACGCATGGCCGAGCTGATACGTCTGCGCTTTCCGAGGGACTCGAGATGCTCCCGCGACGGAAGATGGTTGATGGCAACCGGACCGTAGAAGAGTTTGACATAGATGCTGCCCTACGACGCCGACCTCAACTTCTTATCGTAGACGAATTGGCCCACACGAATGCTGCGGAAACCCGTCATCCAAAACGTTGGCAGGATGTCGAGGAACTGCTGGCGGCTGGAATTGACGTATGGACTGCGCTGAACATCCAGCACCTGGAGAGCCTTGCAGACATTGTTTCGCGAATTACCGGTGTCACGGTCCGCGAAAGGGTGCCGGATTCCATTCTTCAGGAGGCTGACGAGGTCGTCGTCGTGGACATTACGCCCGACGAATTGATCGGCCGCCTCAAAGCAGGCAAGATCTACGTACCCGAAACGGCCCGCCGCGCAACGGCCAATTTCTTCTCGACCGCCAACCTGACTGCCTTACGAGAGCTGGCACTTCGCCGGACCGCAGATCGTGTCGATGATGAGATCACCGACTATCGCCGCGCCAAGGCGATCGATGGACCATGGTCAACAAGTGAACGTTTGCTGGTCTGCATTGGTCCGGGGACCGATTTGCTGGTGCGGAAGACCAGTCGCTTGGCCACAGCATTGAACGCAGGCTGGATCGCGGTTCATGTCGAAAACCCTGGCGACGAAGTGGCTGACGCGGAACGCGAGCGGCGGACAGCGGAAATACTGACACTTGCCCAGACGCTTGGCGCAGAAACCAGGCGCTTGCAAAGTCATGATTTCCCTGCCGACATCCTGGCACTTGCACGGCGTGAGAACGTGACCCAGATAATCGTCGGAAAGTCGAAGGCTGCCTCTTGGCGGCGACTGACCAGATGGACACTTGCAGATCAACTAACCCGGCGCGCGAGCGATATCGCGGTGTTGATCATGGTCGACGAAAACGAGCGGCAAAGGTAGCGCATC
>JBATMT010000217.1:0-2231 GCA_049289975.1 Paracoccaceae bacterium
AAGCCCACGGCCGCCAGCGCCATGGATTGTTCATTCTGGCCGCGCCAGGTCGGGAGCAGGTCCTGCACGGCTTCCAATGCTTCGGACAGACAAGTGACATTGCCGTGCCCGAAGATTCCGAAAACCCCGGCAAACAGCGGCACTTTCTGGCCATCGATCTCGGTGAACTGGACGGTCAGCCAGCGCACCAATGCCTGCGCCATTGTCAGACGAACTGTTGCCGGACCCATGTGATCTCCTCCCCTGATGACATACGCACCATAGACCGATACATTGATTATTGACAATATTAATTTCTTGCAATGATAATTGCGAAATCATTGCTGGAGGATATGCGATGGTCGAGCAGGCTACGCAAATGGTGTGGGAATGATCGCGAACCAACTGAAAGAGCTTTGGGCTGCCGGCAAGCCGACGATCAACGGCTGGTGCTCGATCGGAAACCCGTTCACCGCCGAGATCATGGCCGCGCAGGGGTTCGACAGCATCACCGTCGACATGCAGCATGGGGCGCTGGATTTTTCCGCGTTGTTACCGATGCTTCAGGCGATGCGAGCCAGTGGTGCCACTCTGTTGGCGCGGGTGCCATGGCTGGAGCCTGGGATCATCATGAAGGCGCTGGACGCGGGTGCCTACGGCATCATCTGCCCGATGGTGAACTCCGCCGAGGAAGCAGCCCGGTTTGTCAGCTACATGCGCTATCCGCCGCTGGGTCAGAGAAGTTTCGGGCCGACCCGCGTCAGCATTGCGGCTGGCGCCAACTATGCAGGCGAGGCCAATGACAACGTGCTTGCCTTTGCGATGATCGAGACGGCAGACGGGATGGCGAACCTCGACGCCATCGCCGCGACGCCTGGCCTTGATGGCATCTACGTAGGACCAGCGGACCTGACACTTAGTCTGACGCAAGGCCGGCTGGCGCCCGGATTCGACAGGCAAGAGCCTGAGATGATTGCGGCTCTCCAAAGGATCGTCGCCGCTTGCAAGGCCAATGGTATACGTGCCGCCCTGCATTGTGGAACGCCCGACTATGCAGCGCGTGCCATCGGCTGGGGTTTCGACATGACGACGGTTGGTGGTGACTCGCGGTTTCTTGCTTCGGCAGCTTCAGCCGCCGTTCATGGGTTCCGCAAGCTGACTGAGACGGTCGGGGCCAAAAGCGAAAAAGGCGCATTCTGATGGCCCATGTGCTTGTCGCCGGAAAACTGCATCCGTCAGGCCTTGCGCTGCTCGAACAGGCCGGGGGCATCACGTTCGATCATGTCGAAGAGATCAGTGAGGCTTCGTATCAGCCTTTTCTGGAGCAGGCCGATGCCATTGTGATCCGCACCCAGCCTCTGTCGGCGGCTTCAATAGCACGGGCGCATCGGCTGAAGGTCGTGTCGCGGCACGGGGTGGGATATGATGCGGTGGATGTGGCGGCGCTGAACGCGCGCGGCATTCCGCTTTGCATAGTGGGCGACGTTAACTCTGTATCGGTTGCCGAACATTCGATGCTGCTGATCCTTGCTGCGGCCAAGAGGTTGCGGCTGGCCGATATGGCCGTGCGGACAGGTCCGTGGGGATGGCGCAATCGACTAGATGCAAGCGAGATTTCCGGCAAGCGACTCTTGATCCTTGGCTATGGCCGGATAGGGCGTGCTCTTGCCCGAATGGCCGCAGGGTTTGGCATGGAGACTTGCGCCTATGACCCTTACCTGGCCGAGCATGGCTGGCCAGAAGGGACTGTGCGCCCGGTCGGCAATCTGGCCGAAGGGCTGGGCTGGGCGGATGTGATTTCGGTGAACCTGCCAAAGACAGACCGACCCATCATTGGCGTCACAGAGATTGCGGCGATGAAACCGGGGGCCATTTTGGTGAACACAGCGCGGGGCGGCATAGTCGATCAAGCGGCACTGGCCGAAGCGGTCCGGTCGGGTCATGTTGGAGCCGCGGGGCTTGATGTGTTTGACGACGAGCCGCCAGCGCCTGACAATCCATTTCTGGCAATGGATCAGGTGATCTTGACGCCGCATATTGCCGGACTGACTCGGGAAAGCGCTGAGCGGATGGCGGTTTCTTCGGTACAGAATGTATTGAATTTCCTTGCCGGGCAGCTTGACCCGGCGCTAATCGTGAACAAGGACGCGTTAGGATGACCAAACCCCGCCTTCGCATCGGCCTGATCGGCACCGGCTTCATGGGCAAGGCTCATGTGTTCGGCTACACCTCGGCTCCGCGTGTCTTTGAAC
>JBATMT010000218.1:0-2735 GCA_049289975.1 Paracoccaceae bacterium
AATTCGTGTCGACCGTTCCCGGATGCAGTGCCGCCAGAACAGCCAATCGGTGGCTTCGAGCGATCTCGATCGAGGCGGTGTGCAGCAATTGATTGAGCGCGGCTTTCGAAGCCCGATAGGAATACCAGCCACCCAGTCTGTTGTCGCCAATCGAGCCTACTCTGGCCGAAAGCACCGCAAAGACGCATCGTCTGTCGCGTGGCAGAAACCGTAGCGCATGTTTCAGGACAAGTGCCGGGCCAGCCGCATTGACGGCGATCTGCCGGGCGAACGCATCGGCCGAGAAACTCTTCAGCGTTTTCTCCGGCGTTCCCAATGCTCCGGTTGCGACAACGATCATGTCGAATTGCCCGTCGAGAGCGTCAAGGCATCGTGCGACGGAGGCCTCGTCCGTCACATCAAGACCATCTGAACGCTTCAGCCCGATCGTCTCGCCTCTTTCGGCCAGCAACTTCTGAAAGGCTCCGCCTATTCCCCCAGACGCGCCAATGACCAATGATCTCATTTCTACCTCCCGCGACCTTGCAGGCTAGTACGGCTGGCGGATGGATTCAGATGCAATTCTTGCGAACTTCCAGCTTTTCTTTTCCGCTTTGCTGCGTATAGTCCGGCGCCATGACGCAAAGCCTGTCCATCGCTTCTGCCATTCCGGGTGCCTCCTGCGCCCTGACGCTTTGCGGCCTTCTGCTCCTTAGCGGCCTCTGAGCGTGCCATTCGGCGCGACCGCTCAGAGGTGACTAGCGCCAAGGCAAGCTTAAGGATCAACACAGAGACCAAAATGACCCAGAATTCCAGCAAGACCGCCGTTAAGGCAGACCAAGAACGCGTCGTCATTTTTGACACCACCCTGCGGGACGGCGAACAGTCGCCCGGCGCGACCATGACCCATGAAGAAAAGCTCGAGATCGCAGAGATGCTCGACGAAATGGGCGTCGATGTTATCGAAGCGGGCTTTCCTATCGCCTCCGAAGGTGACTTCGCGGCAGTCTCCGAGATTGCACAGCGCTCAAAAAGCTCGACGATCTGCGGCCTCGCACGCGCCAACTTCAAGGACATCGACCGCTGCTGGGACGCGGTAAAGGGTGCGAGATCACCGCGAATTCACACGTTCATCGGCACTTCACCGCTCCACCGGGCCATCCCAAATCTGGATCAGGATCAGATGGCCGAGCGCATCCACGAAACCGTGACCCATGCCCGCAATCTTTGCGACAACGTGCAGTGGTCGCCGATGGATGCCACACGGACCGAGCATGATTATCTCTGCCGTGTCGTGGAGATCGCCATCAAGGCGGGTGCCACCACCATCAACATTCCCGACACCGTCGGATATACAGCCCCGGCAGAGAGCGCGGACCTGATCCGCATGCTGCTCGAGCGCGTGCCGGGTTCCGAAAAGGTGATCTTCGCGACCCACTGTCACAACGATCTTGGTATGGCGACTGCCAACGCTCTGGCCGCAGTGGTGGCAGGCGCACGCCAGATCGAATGCACGATAAACGGTCTTGGCGAACGTGCAGGCAACACGGCGCTGGAAGAAGTCGTGATGGCTCTGAAGGTCCGCAACGACATCATGCCCTACCGGACAGGTATCGACACGACGAAGATCATGAACATCAGCCGCAAGGTTTCGACGGTTTCGGGTTTCCCGGTACAGTTCAACAAGGCCATCGTCGGCAAGAACGCCTTTGCGCATGAAAGTGGCATCCATCAGGACGGGATGCTGAAAAACGCCGAAACATTCGAGATCATGCGACCCTCCGACATCGGACTGGCGGCGTCGAGCCTGCCTCTGGGCAAGCACTCTGGCCGACATGCACTGCGCACCAAGATGAACGAACTGGGTTTCGATCTGGCCGACAACCAGTTGAATGACGTGTTCGTGCGCTTCAAGGCCCTCGCCGACCGCAAGAAGGAAGTCTTTGACGACGACCTCCTGGCGCTGATGAAGGATCACGAGGCGAACACGACAAGCGACTTCTTGCAAGTAAAGCGCCTGCGCGTCGTGTGCGGAACCGAAGGTCCGCAAGAAGCGGAACTGACGCTGACCATTGATGGTGTCGATCATTCCATCGACGCCACCGGCGACGGCCCCGTCGATGCGGCGTTCAACGCCGTCCGGATGCTGTATCCTCACAACGCAAGCCTGCAACTCTATCAGGTCCACGCTGTGACAGAGGGAACCGACGCTCAGGCCACCGTTTCAGTAAAGATCGAAGAGGAAGGGCGCATCGCCACGGGCCAGTCAGCCGACACCGACACAATCGTTGCGTCGTTAAGGGCGTACGTAAATGCGCTCAACCGCCTCATCGTCCGCCGTACCAAGTCGGCACCAGGGGACGATGTGAAGTCTGTGAATTACCGCGACGTCTCCTGATAGGCATTGCTTGGACAACAGGGCGCGCTCGTCGCGGGTGCGCCCCTATCCTTGCGGACCATTGCCGGCCACTCACTTCATCTCGACCAGCGAATTTGCTCCATCGACGACAAGCATCGCGCCGTTGATGTAACTTGCCTCTTCACTGACCAGAAAAAGGCAAGCACATGCCACTTCCTCGGGCCTCCCCGGCCTTCCAGTGGGGCTGCGCTTGCCCGCAGCAATCTCCCGGGCGGTGGCCGAACCCGATGCGATCCAGCCCGGCAGCACCGCATTGCAGGTGATGCCGAGCTTGGCATTCTCCAGTGCCGTGGCCCGGGTCAATCCGGTCATAGCCGCCTTGGCCGCCGAATAGCCC
>JBATMT010000219.1:0-4389 GCA_049289975.1 Paracoccaceae bacterium
GCCTTCGATCCAGTCGCCTGATCCGTCACGGAAAGCGCCGCCCCGCTGGCCGCCATCTACACCGATTGACCAGCTAATGACGCGCTGGCCATCGAAGCGGGACGGCGTCAGGCGCAGGCTTTGCACAGCGCCGCGTACCGGGCGGTCGTAGGTATAGGTCGTGACGTGGCTGATCGACAGGATCATCGCGCCTCTCCACTGAGGTAGGCTTCACTGACAAGGCTGGCCAGACCCGAGTTCTCGCGGATGAAGCGGGTCAGAAACTCGTGCATGCCTTCGTCGAAAACCTGTTCGACGGTGAGTTGGTTGAAATCGTGTATCATCGCCGTCGCCCGCATCTGGGCCGGGGTGGATTTCCCGTATTCCTGTTGAAGTGCCAGCAAATTGTTGTGGGCACCTTCGATCGAGGTAAAGAGCGAGCGCGGGCAACGACGGTTGAGGATGAGGAAATCGGCAACCTTTGCTGCAGTGATTTCGCCGCCGTAGGCCCAGTGAAAAGCGCGGTTGGCCGACATTGCGCGCAGAAGCGTTGTCCATTGGTAGCTGTCGAGCCCGGTGCCCACGTAGTCGGCGCGCGGTAGCAAGACATAGTATTTCACGTCCATCAGACGCGCAGTGCTGTCGCCGCGTTCGATGTGATAGCCAAGCCCAAGGAAATGGTAGCCGTCGTCGCGGAGCTTCGTCGCGTCGATTGCACCTCGGACCATCGCGGCGTGGCGCATGGTCCATTCAGTCAACCGGCTCAGTTCAAGTTCGCCGCGCGGTGTGCGCTCAAGCTGGCGAAGTTCCTGAAAGGCAGTGTTGAGCGCGTCCCAGACCTGACTGGTCAGAGCGGTTCGCACGATGCGACCGTTTTCTCTTGCCCGTTCGAGGCAGGAAGCAACAGACGAAGAATTGTCGCGGTCAAAGAACAGGTAGCTTTCTATGTTGCGCTGAACCGGCTCGCCATATTTCGCGGCAAATCCGGCGGCAGTGCCGGATGCTTGCAGGAGCGAATCCCATTCGTTGCGGAAGCCCTGCCCCGCCTGCGATGGCAGAAGCGTGATGCGAGAGCCCACTTCGAGTAGGCGCGCGGTGGTTTCGGCCCGCTCCATGTAGCGGCCCATCCAGAAAAGATTTTCAGCGGTACGGCTTAGCATGTCTTCACTCCGCCAATACCCAAGTGTCCTTGACCCCGCCGCCCTGCGACGAGTTCACGACCAGTGAGCCTTCGGTCAACGCCACACGGGTCAGGCCGCCGGGGACGAGCTCGATGCGCTCACCAACGAGGCAATAGGGTCGCAGGTCAACATGGCGCGGCGCGATGCCGTCGGCCACGAAGGTCGGCGTGGTCGACAGTGCCAGCGTCGGCTGGGCGATGTAGCCTGCCGGGTCGGCCCGCAACCTGTCGGCAAAGCTGGCGATCTGATCCTTGGTGGATTTAGGGCCGACGAGCATGCCGTAGCCACCCGAGCCGTGAACTTCCTTCACGACCAGTTCGCCCAAGTTGTCGAGCACGTATTTCAGTTCGTCCGTCTTGCCGCACTGCCATGTCGGCACATTCTGCAAGATCGGCTCTTCGCCAAGATAGAAGCGCACCATTTCCGGGACAAAGGTATAGACCGCCTTGTCATCCGCTACGCCCGCGCCGGGGGCCGACGCGATGGTCACGCCGCCCGAACGATACACATCCATCAGGCCGGGAATGCCGAGCATCGAGTCGGGCCGGAAACAGAGCGGATCGAGGAAATCGTCATCGATGCGGCGATAGATCACGTCGACCTTCTTCGGTCCTTCCGTCGTGCGCATCCAGACGAAGCCGCCTTCGACGAACAGATCGGCGCCTTCCACAAGTTCAACGCCCATCAGGTCGGCAAGGAAGGAATGTTCGTAATAGGCCGAGTTGAAATGGCCGGGTGTAAGGATAACGATGGTTGGCTCGCGGTCACACTTGGCAGGAGCGACAGAGGCCAAGGCGCGGCGCAGGAGTTCCGAGTAGGAATCGATCGGCTCGATACGGTTTTCGCGGAACAGCGCCGGGAACATCCGCATCATGATTTCGCGGTTTTCCAGCATGTAGCTGACACCGGAAGGTGTACGGCAGTTATCTTCGAGGACGTAGAAATCTTCTGGCCCGGTGCGGACGATGTCGATGCCGACGATGTGGCTGTAAACTCCCTTCGGTGGGGTGAAGCCGCCGACTGCCTTCTCGTAGGCAGCGTTTCCGTAAACCAGATGCTGCGGGACCTTGCCCGCCTTGATGATCTCACCACGGCCATAGACATCGACGAGGAATGCATTGAGCGCCCGCGCCCGCTGCTTGATGCCGCGTTCCAGCTTGCGCCATTCGCTCTGGGTGAACACCCGAGGAAACATATCGAACGGGATGAGCCGGTCAGGGTCACCGCCTTCGCCGTAGACCGCAAAGGTGATGCCGATGCGGCGGAACAGCGCCTCGGCCTCGGCCTGTTTCATCTGCCGGAACTCGGCCGGCATGGCCCTGGTCCAGTCCTCCAGCCGCGCATAGGGCGGACGAACCTGACCGTCGATGTACATCTCGTTAAAATATTTGGCGCTCATACCCATCGAATCCGGCTTTTCTTTCACTTTAAGGACCAAAGTCCGTTTGGGAAGTGCGGAGATGCGGGTTTACGCAAAGGAACCTTAGTTGCCCAATTTTTGTGCAGATGTGAGCCAAGGTCGCCATCTGGCGTGGTCGGGTCAATGTGCTAGCATGGCTCATGTCGCGCGATCCGGTTCTGACCTTCACCGAGCGCGGGGTCTACTGCCCTGCCGGAGACTTCTACATCGATCCTTGGCGACCAGTTTGTCGGGCGTTGATCACGCACGGGCATTCGGACCATGCGCGCCCCGGCCACGGCGCCTATCTGGCTACCCATGCGTCCGGTCCGGTCTTGCGACACCGTCTTGGCGAGATCGACCTTGAAACCATCGGCTTTGGCGAACGGCGTCAGATTGGCGACGCGATGGTGTCCTTCCATCCCGCCGGGCATGTGCCGGGATCGGCGCAGATCAGGATCGACGTGGGCGGTGATGTCTGGGTAGTCTCGGGCGACTACAAGGTTGAGCCGGACGGACTGTCAGAGCCGTTTGAGCCCGTCACCTGCCGGACCTTCATCAGCGAATGCACCTTTGGCCTGCCGATCTTTCGCTGGCGGCCACAGGCGGAGGTCATGGGTGGCATCAACCAATGGTGGCTGAAGAACCGCGAGGCTGGAAAGACGTCGGTGATCGGCGCCTATGCTTTGGGAAAGGCGCAACGCATTCTTGCAAACGTCGACCCCAGCATCGGGCCGATCCTGACACATGGCGCCGTCGAAGCCATGAACGAAGTGTTGCGGGCGCAGGGGTTCAAATTGCCGGAAACCGTGCGGGTCAATCCCGACATGGACGCGCGCGCCTATTCCGGAGCACTTGTCCTTGCCACACCTTCGGCGCTTGGTACGCCGTGGCTAAGGCGGTTTGGCGCGACTGAAGAAGCGTTTGCCTCCGGCTGGATGGCGCTTCGCGGCATTCGACGCAGGCGCGGGCTTGGTCAGGGATTCGTGCTGTCGGATCACGCCGACTGGCAGAGTCTTAATGATGCGATTCGCGCGACGGGGGCCGAGCAGGTATTTGTCACGCATGGCTATACTTCGCCCTTCCGGCGTTGGCTTGAGGAACAGGGATACAAAGCGGGCATTGTCGAAACCGAGTATCAAGGTGAAACGGCCGACGATACGCAGGTGACCGAATGAAACGGTTCGTTGCCCTTTTCGCCGCCCTCGACGAGACGACGAGCACTACAGCGAAGGTTGCCGCGCTCGCCGATTATTTCCGCACCGCGCCAGAAAGCGACCGGCTGTGGACCATTGCGCTTTTGTCGGGGCGGCGGCCAAAGCGGGCAGTGAATGCGACGGAACTTGCCACATGGGCGTCCGAGTTGGCGGGGCTGCCGCAATGGCTTTTCGAGGAGAGCTATGCGGTGGCAGGCGATCTTGCCGAGACGATTGCTCATGTTCTGCCGCCCCCGTCCCGCGAGGACACCGCATCCCTCGCCGACTGGATCAATCGCGTTCGCCTGTTGGCGGGCCGCGAAGTTGGCACCCGCAAAGCCGCGATCCTTGAAGCCTGGGCCAGCCTCGGCACTTCGGAGCGGTTCTTGTTCAACAAACTGATCACCGGGGGTTTTCGCATGGGCGTCAGCCAGACGCTGATGACGCGCGCCTTGTCACAGGCAACGGGTTTATCCGAGCCGGAACTGGCGCACCGATTGATGGGAGACTGGACGCCCGACACAACCAGTTACGCCGGGCTCATCTTGTCGAATGATCCTGCAAGCGATCTGTCTCGACCCTATCCGTTCTATCTGGCCTATGCGCTTGACGGTGCCCCAGAGGATCTTGGGGC
>JBATMT010000220.1:0-7295 GCA_049289975.1 Paracoccaceae bacterium
ATCGAACGATGGAACCGCTGGTTCGAGCGTTTCCCTGACCTGATCTTTCAAGCCCGAACGGCGCAGGATGTGGCATTAGCGAAAGCCACTGGGCGGACCGCGATCTACTTTGGCTCACAGAACCCCAGTTGCATCGAAGACGACATAGGTCTGGTCGAAGTGCTGCACACGCTTGGTCTGCGCTTCATGCAACTGACCTACAACAACCAGTCACTGCTGGCGACCGGATGCTACGAAACGGAAGACTCTGGCCTTACACGTATGGGCCGTGCCGTCGTGTCCGAGATGAACCGCGTCGGAATGGTCGTCGACATGAGCCACTCCGGTGAACGCTCGACACTCGAAGCGATCAACCATTCTTCCAGACCCATTGCTATCACCCATGCCAATCCCGCGAGCTGGCACCCGGCTCTCCGCAACAAGTCGGACAATGTACTGCGCGCCCTCGCGGAAAGTGGCGGCATGTTGGGATTTTCCCTTTATCCTCACCATTTGAAAGCCGGATCGTCCTGCACCTTGCAGGATTTCTGCGAGATGATCGCGCGCACCGCTGACCTGATGGGTATTGGCGCCTTGGCAATTGGTACTGATCTTTGCCAAGATCAGCCGGATTCAGTGGTGGAGTGGATGCGCACGGGACGCTGGACGAAGAGCGTAGATTTCGGAGAGGGAAGCGCGGCTGCCCCCGGCTTTCCGCCGATGCCGTCGTGGTTTCAAGATAACCGCCAATTTTCTGCGCTCGAACGCGGGCTGCTGGCGGTGGGTATGTCATCGAAAGAGATTGCGGCCATCATGGGGGGCAACTGGCTCGAGTTCTTTGCCCGCAGTTTCGGGGCCGTTGCATCCAAGCAAGAAAGGGCTGCCGAATGAACGTCAAGCCTGATCCCCATGCGACCGATCTATCAGATTTCCGTCGCCCTCCGTCGCAAGTCATGCGCTTGGCCCGCATGGGCAGCGCTCATCCGACGCGGCTCTCATTTCTTCATGCCGTATTGCGCCGGATGATCACGGAGAAATGGACGTTCGATCGTCCGGTCTGGGAGATGGATGCCAAAGGCGTTGGTCGCGCCGTCTATCGCGCCATCGGTCCTGCCAGGACTTACAGCCTTGTCGCATTTGCCCACAACCTGCCTGATCACATGCGCTCTGACCGGGTGATTGCAACCGCATGGGACGCAACCTTCGCGCTTTATGACGGCACGCCCGATGCTGCCGATCTGGATCGTCTTGCCGCCAATGTGCCCTTACAAGAAGCGGGCAGGGTGTCATCACGTGAGCTGTCGCTCAGCCGCGCCAATCGTTCGGTTCGACTTTTTCAGCATGTGGCGGATCGGCTTTCAGCGGGACTTCAACCCGATGCGGCTGAGATTGACGCTGTGGGATACCTGATGCGGACGACTGCGGTTTATGGCTCAGGCAAGTTTGGCGCAGCCGACCGTGCCGTCATTGCCGACCGCCCGGAACTCAACGGGCCCTTCCGTGCCGAGATGTTGTCTGTCTGGCTGACCCGCGCATTTACCGTCGATCTGGTTGAACATATTGCGGCAGCGCGGGGTGGGAGTACGGCAGTCAGGCTCGATAAAGCCTTGCGCAGGCGCATTGGTGTCGGCAATTCCACTGGCCTTGGCATGGCGCCCTTCCTTGTCCGTCACCCCACGCTTTTGAACAACTGGATGCTGGCCCGCGAAGAGGCTCTTGCCCGTGTCCGTGCACAGACTTCTGCAAGCCCAAAGGCAATTGCCAGTTTTCTCGAAGCGCTGGCGAAGGCAACGGACAACGCCGCGACATGGCATTCCGAACACCCAATTCAGCAGTCGAAGCTCGCTGAATTGAAGCATGATTTGAAGTTGATCGCTGACCATCTGGATGGGTTTCCGCCAGGGGATCTCCCATGGGATCAGCTTTGGCGCTGGGGCGAGGCAAAGCTGTCACTAGAGGGTCAGGAAGCGCTCGTGGCGCTTATTCTTGAGGCGCATGGAGACCTTATCGACGATCTTGCCGATACAATGGCAGCAGACGAGGCTGCAACCTTCACGCTCGACGGTAGTGTAAGTGTGGGTGACTTCCGCAGTGACCTGACCGCCCGATATGGCTGGGCGCTGGAACAAGGTTACAAAGCGCCCGACGACATTGCCCGCTTCTGGTATGTCTCCGAAGAGAAACTCGAACCTCGCATCGGCGAGCGTTTTGCCGAAGACGGAGCCGACCGCGAGCAACCACTCGGGATCGGTCGGCTGGCAAGCGACATGGCCGCTGCGCTGTCCGACTATCCGGCGGACGCCCCTTTGGCCAGTTTCCTCCTCGCACATCCTGAACACCGGCTTATGGCGCGGCGTGTGCAGCAATCCGCATCCTGTCCCTATGCCGAAATTCAGGACAATCTTCTGGCCGCCAACATGCTGCCCATCGACATCCTGCGCTGCAAGTTGGCTTTCTTCGGAGCCAGCCATTTCGACCCGCGTTCGGACAAATGGGTGCGCATCAGCCTCTACAAGGGCGAACCCTATCCTGATGATCTGAACGCCCAGTTGGAAGCAGCGCCGTGACGAAATTGACCCAACCAGCCAGCACAGCACCATCGGGCGCGAAAGGTATCTCGCTTTCGCAAAACGAAACCGAAAGCCTGTGCATGAAAGCCGCGCGCGGCGTCGGGTTCAGCTGGGGTTTGGCCGAAGAAGCCGGAGTCGCCGTTGGATGGCTCTGTATCCACGGCATAGATTGCACCCCCCAGCTCTTGTCTTTGCTCACCGACAGACTTTCCGATCCGTCTACCTGCAGCAGACCCGTTCCAACACCTGGCCATTGGCGCGGTGATAGCGAAAGGACGCTTTGCCCCATTGCAACTGGTGCCGCCTTGCTCGACAGCGCGCCTCTAGGTGACGGCCCCGTCAAGCGCACCACGGAGATTACATCTGTCGCCATGCCAATTCTGTTGCTGCCTTTCCTTGCGCGTGGGGCAAAGGTCTGCGCTCAGCCGCTCGAGGTGGCGTGGCCCGGCGGACACCTGCGGATTGCGCCGAACGGCAGCATTGACCGCCTATCGCTGCTGGGCTGGATGGGTCTCGATGAAACGGGCATGACACTTCGATCCCCATCAGAGCCAATCCCCTTCGGCTCTGGAAAGTTCGACCTGCCAATACTCTCTCCTGACGTTGTAGATGGTCTGAACATGCTCGCCTTGCGCACCACTGTACCCGCAACAGATACGTCGCGCCGAGGAGCGGGCAGCACGTCGACCGACAACGACTGATCAAGGCACTGTCCATAGCCCGTGGAGCAGCAGCCCCTAGGGAAGGTTGATCCCGTGTTGCGCCCCCGAACTTCGGTCTGATATTCGTGCGATTGACCTTTCGGACCGCCAGCAAACCAACTGCAGCCGACACTGCAAAATCGCCGAGCAGGCCGCCAGAACGCATGACAATCCGCCAAAACGCTCTTATATCACGCGCTGGACTGGGCGCCCGCAACCGGTTTGCCCCTGACTTACGGCTGTGACATGTTAGCGCGGTAGATTTTGTCGCAAGATACGTGCGTGGACCTCGTGCCGCTGACCATTGGGTCGGGTACGCGAGTTCCGACCTTTTCGACGATTGCGCTTTGGAGGCGAACGAATGGCATTTTCCCTATCCGCAAATCGCATTGCTGCGGTCGTCGTGTTGCTTGGCGCAGCCGCATGGGTTGTCACTGGCGAATTTTCCGCCGTTGGAAGCCAAGAGGCAGAGGCGGCGCAGAAAGCCCCGGATGTCGCCGCGGATGCCAATGCCCCAGTACTCAGGACCGTGGCTGCCATTGTGCCGGTATTTGCCGACTATTCGCGCGAGATCCGTATTTCCGGGTCTACGGAAGCTGACAAGGTCGCGGTCCTCGCGGCGCGGGCAGATGGAATCGTCCAGTCGCTAGGCGTCAAGCAAGGCCAGTCGATTGCCGCCAATGACGTTGTCGCGCGGCTGGAAGGCACCGATGTCGAGGCAGCAGTTCGCAATGGCGAGGCAGCAGTCGACCGCGCCGACCAGGAACTGAAAGTCGGACAGGAACTCTATGCGCGCGGTAGCTTGCCTGAACTTGATCTGGGGACACGCCGCGCGGCGAAGGCTGCTGCCGAAGCCGCGCTCAGTTCGGCGCAAGCGGACTTTGATCGCCTCACGGTCCATGCAC
This sequence comes from Paracoccaceae bacterium, assembly GCA_049289975.1. Taxonomy (GTDB): domain Bacteria; phylum Pseudomonadota; class Alphaproteobacteria; order Rhodobacterales; family Rhodobacteraceae; genus TMP-24. The sequence continues at coordinate 4,156 of JBATMT010000220.1, forward strand.
CATTCGCAGGCACAATTGATACGGTTGACATCGAACTTGGCGAATGGGCACAGGTCGGTACACCGATTGCGACGCTGCTTTCCCTTGATCCAATCGTGATCCGCGCTGGCGTCAGTGAAGCGGACGTGGCGCTCGTCAAGATCGGATCACCCGCCAAGGTCCGTCTGGTTGATGGAGTGGAATTGCAAGGCAGTGTCCGTCACGTCGCCAAGCAGGCGTCCGACAAGACCCGGACATACGAGATAGAAGTTGCGCTGCCCAATGCCGATTATACCATCCCCGCCGGGATGACAGCCGAGGTCCGGCTCTATGGTCCGCCGCAGCGCGCCATCACCGTACCGCGTTCTGTGTTGACGCTCGACGATGACGGCCGGATTGGCCTGCGCGTGGTGGGTGTCGACAATGTCGCCCGCTTTGTCGCAGTCGACATCATTGAAGACGGCGAGAAGGGCCTCGTTATTGCAGGTGTTCCTGACGGGGTGCGTGTCATCGTTGCCGGTCAGGACCTGATCCGGGATGGTGACAAGGTCGACGTCTCTGAAATCGACATCTCGAAAGCTGCCGAGGTTCTCGAATGAATCTCGTTGAACGCGCAATCAGGAATGCCCGTCTGACCATCTCGGTCCTGGTGTTCCTTATGGTGTCCGGGACACTCGCCTACATCTCTATCCCCAAGGAAGCCGAGCCGGACATCCAGATCCCGATCCTTTATGTCAGCATGAGCTATGAAGGGATCTCGCCCGAAGACAGCGAGCGGCTTCTGCTCAGGCCCATGGAAACCGCTCTGAAATCCATTCAGGGCATAAAGCAGATGACGTCGACCGCATATCAGGGCGGCGGCAACGTGCTTTTGGAATTCCAGGCAGGCGCCAACCTGGAAAAAGCCCTGACCGACGTCCGCAACAAGGTCGACGATGCGCGTCGTGACCTGCCGTCAGACGCTGATGAACCGACTGTGAACGAAGTGAACCTCTCGGAGTTTCCGGTGCTGGTCGTTACGTTGTCGGGTGACGTAAGTGAGCGTGTGCTGACAGCGACCGCCAAGGAATTGCGCGACCGTATCGAAGAGATTCCCGGCGTACTCGACGCCAAGCTGCAAGGCGTCCGTGATGACTTGCTCGAGGTCATTCTCGACCCGGCTAAACTCTCGTCCTACAATCTGAGGCCCGATACGCTGATCGCCGGGATCAATGCGAACAACCGCTTGATTGCTGCCGGTTCGATGGAGGGTTCGCAGGGCCGTTACGCGATCAAAGTCCCGTCGCTCATCGAAACAATGGACGATTTCGCAAATTTACCGGTCGTGGCGAACGGCGATGCCGTTGTGAAAGTCTCCGACATTGCGATGGTTCGTCCCACCCAGAAGGACCCCGAGACGGTCACACGTCTCGATGGCAAGCCCGCTGTCGCAATTGAAGTATCGAAGCGCATCGGATCCAATCTGATCGAGACGGTAGACAAGGTGAAGGAAGTCACAACCGCGCTCCAGAATAAGATGGACAAGAGTGTTGTCGTCTCGTTCAGCCAAGACAAATCCACCACCATCCGCCAGCTTCTCAGCGACCTTCAGAACTCGGTTTTGACGGCGGTGGTCCTTGTCTTCATCGTCATACTCTATGCGCTTACGGTCCGCTCCTCGATCCTGATCGGCCTCGCCATTCCGGCCTCGTTCCTTATGGGGATACTTGCGTTGCAACTGGCCGGGCTGACGGTGAACCTCGTCGTCCTGTTCAGCCTGATCCTTGCTGTGGGCATGCTAGTCGACGATGCCATCATCGTCGTCGAATATGCTGAACGGCGCATGGGCGAGGGGATGGAGAAACGCGCAGCTTTCGCCGAGGCTTCGCACCGCATGGCCGGTCCGGTCATTGCCTCGACACTCACCCGGATTGCTGCCTTCTCGCCATTGCTGTTCTGGCCCGGCATCGTCGGTGAGTTCATGAAGTACATGCCGATCACTCTGATCGCCACCCTCTCGGCCTCGATGGTCTATGCGCTGATCTTCGTACCCACGCTCGGCTCGATCATCGCAAAGCCTTTCAAGGAGCCGCCGCGCCACAAGGACGGTACCTACATGTGGGTGGTCGGCAAGGCGATCCGCCACCCGGTAATCGTCCTGCTTCTTGCTGCTGGTACCCTCGTTGCGGTCCCCTATACCTATGGAAAAATCGGCAATGGTGTCGAGTTTTTCCCAAATGTCGAGCCAGACTACGGCCTGCTCTATGTAAAGGCGCGCGGCAATCTTTCCATTCAGGAAAAGGACTTCCTCGTCCGCCAGGCCGAACAGCGTATTATTGGCTGGCCGGGCCTCAAGAACATCTACACGCGTGTCGGAAGCTCCGGTCAGGCTGGCAACAACGCGCCAGCCGATGCAATCGGAACCATCCAGTACGAATTCGTTGACTGGCGTGAACGCAAGAACGCCAATGAAATACTTGCTGAACTGCGTGCGGCAACGCGCGGGCTTCCAGGTGTGGATATCGAAGTGTCTGTGCCCGAAGCCGGCCCGCCCACTGGCAAGGCCATCCAGATCCGCCTGTCGGCAGACGACCCGTCCGGCCTGAATGATGCAGCGCGCAAGATCGGTACGAAGTTGTCAGAGATCGCTGACGTCATCGACATCGACAACGGCCTGCCTTTGCCCGGCATCGACTGGGAGCTTAACGTTGACCGCGCCGAAGCAGCCCGCTACGGCGCTTCACCCGGTGCCGTTGGCGCTGTCGTCCAGATGGTTACCACCGGCCTCAAACTATCGGACTTCCGCCCGGCCGGATCCGATGACGCGGTCGACATAGTGCTGCGTCTCCCACCCGACCAACGGACGATCTCGACGCTCGACCAGCTTCGTATCGAAACCGAGGAAGGCCCTGTACCGATCTCGAACTTCGCCACCCGCGTTGCCACTCCTACCACCGGAACACTGACGCGGATTGACGGAGCCCGCACCGTCACCGTTCAGGCAGGCATCCGCGAGGGTGTGCAGTCGCAACTTGTGCGCGACGAAGTCACCAAGATGCTGGACGGACTGTTTGAGCAAGATGGCCTGACCAAAGCAGGCATGCGCTGGACCATGGCCGGTGAAGACGAAGAGCAGGCCGCAGCAGGCGCGTTCCTCGCCAAAGCCTTCGGTGCCGCCGTGT
>JBATMT010000221.1:0-7753 GCA_049289975.1 Paracoccaceae bacterium
GTTATCGGGCCGGCGGAGGACCAAAGCTCGACATAAGCGCCCGATGCCTCCCACAGGCAGTAATCGAACTGGGGCGCTGACCAAGGGACCATGTCAGCGGCCTCGAGGAGCGCAAGCGCGGTCAGACGGGCGTAGGATTGCGCTCCGTCCGTGGTGTTTCCGGCGGGATGCGGCAGATCGGTCCAGCTTCCTGCGCCGTCGTCGTAGCCGTTGACGTAGGTGGTCGGCTCGATCCCGAGTGGAAGGAACATGGTTGCGGTAGGCTGGGTCAGCATGGTGCGCCAGCTTTGTCGGGCGCTTTGCTTGTTCGTGAGGTTGGTTTGTACCGCTCCGCCAGCCAGATGGGTGGCATCTTGCATATCGGCGTCGATGTCAAAACGGTGCGGACCGTAAGCAACCCACTTGGTATTGGCGTAGTCGTAGAGTTGACCAAACCAATGGTCGGCGTGAAAGCTCTGCCCTGTTCCATAGCTGATGTCTGTGGGAAAGCTGACAGCCGCTCCACCAACCTGTTTGCCCGAGAACAGGGGATAAAGCGCCTGTGCGTAGCTTGACCCGAGGCTGCCGGGGGCAGCAAACCACGACATCGCGGCTATTCCGACGTGCTGGCCGTCCGATGTTGCGAAGTCATGCAACGCCTTGTCGGCGGACCAGAGGCGCGCAGGGTCGGTGTCATTGACCAATGCTCTTGGGTCGGTTCCGGCAACGGTTTGAAAGATGACCGCGAACTTTTCGCCGGGACGTGCGGCAATCAACGTCGAGGCCATTGCGGCAACCGCAGCGGTGTAGGGCTGAGCGGACGTAACGAAATGGCGGGCAGGCATTGTGGCGGCGCCAAAGAAGATCTGGACCGCTTCAGGATCGGACACCGCGGGGGCTACCGTATTGTCGTAGTAAAGTGAAATGATGCGGTCCGGCTCGGACTGGCCCCAGATGGCCAAGACATGGCCAACGCCAAAGCGGTTGCTGCCTTGAGATACCACAACCGGAGACGCTTTGAGGCGGGTTTCCGGACGAAACCATGAGGCGCTTTTCGGCACAGTCATTGATCCGGCCCAGCTTCCGCCTGCGGCGACAGTCGCGACATCAACCCAAGGCGTCGACGAGGCGCCGCCGTCATCCAGAGAAACAGCGCGAGCCTGAACCACCTCTCCTGCGGTGCCGGTGCCGGAAAGCGGAACCGTGGCTGAAGCTCGGCCAAAGGCGACGCCGCTGTCGAACAGGGCGCGATCTCGTGTGAATGCGGTGAGCGTCAGGGAGCTTGTAGGGGGCAGTGGTGATGCAGGTCCGGCCTTGGAGGCATTTACGGATAGCGAGATAGAGAGCATTTGCGTGTCCCGTTAAATGGGACGACTGCCGCAGGCGGCACCGGCGGACCGCCGTGGCTTGCGGCGCTCGTCCGGAGTGTCGGCGCTGCAAGGACACATAGGATGCAGCAGCTTTGGTGCTGCAAAGCTTTGCCTCGGGCGCTCCTTCGCCTACATAACACCATGCGCCTGAGTGTTGCGCCTGAAGGCGCTGTTTCGGGCGGTCTGTTGGTCAGACAGTAACGATCAGGGGGAGCACGTCTGACCAAAGCCAGCGGCGATCATTGCGCTGATTGGCGCAGCGAGCAGGTTTGATTCTGCGGTCGGGTCGGGATGCACACCGTCAGGGAGTTCGGCCTGCCAGTCGTTGTGCATCAACCACCGGTCATATGCGTCGAAGAGACCGATCTTTGCGTCGGCCGCCACCGCAGAATAGGATTGATAGTACAGCGGCAGGAGCGGTCTTTTCAGCGTTGCCAGTCCTGCGACCGGATTTGTCGTCAGCAGCAGGATCGGCAGATCGGGATTGTCGGTTCGCAAGGTGTCGACGATCTGGCGGGTGGCGCGTCGGCTGTTGCCGGGAGCGAGACCGTCGATCAGATCCGCGTCGTTCATCGCAAACTCCATGATCACCAGATCGGGCCTCATTGCCAGTACGGCGGCGCTTTGAGACTGCCCCCATGCGGAGCCCGCGCCGGGTTTGGCGATACGCTCAACGGTGACTGTGAGACCGGTGCAGGTGGACAGCCTGGCCCGGACCGCTTCCGGCCAAGTCGCACGGGCGGAGAGGCTGGTCCCGAACACCACGATACGAAGCCCGCCCGGCGGTGCGTCCGTGACCGGCAAAGCTATGTCGTGCGGCTCTTCAGGGTTGCTTGGCAGGAAACCCGCAAGATAGATGCCGAGAAGAACAAGACCGGTCAGCGCAAGGACGCGGCCAGATCGAGGCATCGGTCAGGTCAACCCCTGTGCGACAAGTGCGCTTTCAGTCGCGTCAGCCGTCAAGAAGCGGCCGTACGGACCGACCTCGATATCGCTTCTGATGACCTTGGCCGGGTTGCCCGCGACTATTGACCGGGGTGGCACCGATTTCGTGACAACCGATCCCGCACCCACCACGCAGTTGTCGCCAATTTCGACGCCCGGCAGGATCAGGCTGCAACCGCCGATGAAGCAATTGGCGCCGATGCGTGTGTGCAGATAGAGGCCGCGCGTCCGGTCATGCGTCAGGATTCTGACATCAAATGCCACATAGGTCTGTGGGCCGATATGGATACCTTTCGGGAAGGTCCGGTCGAACTTGCTTGACAGCGAAAACTGTACGGTCGGGTCAATGTCCATGCCCCAGAGCTTGCGGTAGTAGGCGCGTTTCAGGTCGATGAGCGCATTGCGCAGACCGCTGAGTTTGTTCAGTCCACGGGGTTTTGCCTTGAGCGGCCCCGCTGCCGAAGTGCCGTTCAAACTACCCTGATCATTGCTGCTGGTCATTCAAGAATTCCCGGTCTGCGCCTTGGTGAAGTGGTGCATTGCTAACCAATTCCAGAGATTTCCGAAAGGGCAGCAAAGTTTGGCCACAAAGCTTCTCATAGTTGGACTGATAAGCAGCAACAGTTGAGCAGGTGGCGACAACCTGCGCAAAGGTCGCAACGTGCCTCCTCGCAAGGGGGTTGGAAATGGACTATAGCATTCAAGAAACCGGCACGTTTTGCCCGGTTGCAGACAGATGAGGCGAGAGACGTTTGGCTTCCGATAGCACCTTTTCAATGAGTGGCACTACGGGTGTGTCCGCCGCTCCCCGCTATTCGGCAAGCGACAGCGCAAAGCTGCCGTTCGTCGTCTTGCTGTACCTGATTTTCGTTATTACGCCGGTCGAGTTCAAGCTTGGCACCATTTCGCTGACACCTTTGCGCCTTTTGCTGCTGGTGCTGGTTATCCCTTTGACTGGGCGGCTTTTTTCCGGGCAGTTCGGCAAGGCTATGGCCGTGGACTATCTGTTCTTCATCCATATGGCCTGGGCAACTCTTGCAGTGGCCGTCAACAACCCAAACCGGGTGGTAGAGAACGTCGGTTCTGCTGCTGTCGAATTTCTGGGCGGTTATCTGATTGCTCGGGCCTATATCCGAACGCCGGATCAGTTCGAGGCGTTGATCAAAGTCCTCATGGTGATCGTCTTTGCGCTTTTGCCGTTCACCTTACCTGAATCATTTGGCGGGCGGGCTGTCATCCCACATATCGTCGAGTCCGTAGGGCTTGGCACGGTGAAACAGGTCGATATTCCGAAGCGGATGGGTCTGTACCGGGTCCAGAACGTGTTCGCCCACCCGATCCATTACGGTCTTTTCTGTTCGGTGACGTTCTCGCTTGTGCTGCTCGGTCTGCACGAACGCATGAGCCTGATGAAGCGAATTGCAGGATGTGTCGCGATCCTGATTGCGGTCTTCTTGTCGCTTTCCAGCGGTGCATTGCTGGCGGTGATCTTGCAGGTCTTTCTGATGTCTTGGGCGTTCATCTTCCGCAAGAGCAAACACAAGTGGCTGCTTTTGCTGGGAATGGTTGCCCTTGGCTACGTGACGATTGACCTTCTGTCTAACCGAACGCCGTCCAAGGTATTCATGAGCTATGCGACGTTCTCGTCGCAGACCGCGTACTATCGCAGCATCATCTTTGATTACGGCATGCAGAACGTCTGGGCCAATCCGGTGTTCGGTCTGGGTCTGAGGACATGGTTCCGACCAGCCTACATGAAGACCGGTTCGGTCGATAACTATTGGCTCGTCATGGCGATGAAGTACGGGATTCCGGGGTTCACGCTGGTCACGCTTGGCTATTTCTGGGGTCTGTTCAAGGTAGGTCGGACCAATCTGGACTTCAGCAGCCGAGTCTGGCGACTGCGGCTCGCGTGGATGATCACGTTCTGTGGCTTGAGTTTCACCATGACGACGGTGCACGTCTGGACGGCGATCTATTCGTTCGTGTTCTTCTTCTACGGTTCCGGCCTGTGGATGATCTACTACACGCCCGAGGATGAGGGAGCGACGGCACCTGCCGAGAACACCTCGAAGACCGATGCCCGCAGGATGGTGTACCAACGGGACCATGAGCAGCCCGAGGTGGATCGCCCCAGCAGCGCACCGGTCTACAGCCGGTTGCATACCGAAGCGCCACCCCGGCAGGAAGTGAGCCCGCCAAGGACCGACGCGCCGCGATACACACGCTTTGCCAAGGGAACGCCGTCCGAGGCTGGACCCAAAATCAAACGCGAGCGCGGTGACTGATGCGGGTGGAATGCTGGTGATGGTGATGAGATACTGCCCTGTTGCTCCTTTCGTTTGCGGTTTAGATCTGGAATTCGCTGGCGACACCGGTTCGGGTGGCTGAAACATGAACAAGCCGGTGGGTCAGGTCGGAATGTCATCGAGCCAGCGTAGCCTCACTACCCTTCCTGCTCTGCGGACTCTCATGACGCTGCCGTGTGCCGACCACGGCGTTGGCATGACATGCAGATCAATCCTTCGTGGAGCCATCGAGCACGGAGTGAAAGCCGATCTGTTTACAAGCCGGTCGGACTCGACGGTCAAGGAGCCATTTCCGCTTTATCAGTTCACACCGAGCGCTTTGCAGGATCTGCCGTTCTCGTTCAGCCGCCCCCTGAGCGTCAGGACGTTGCACAAAACCTATCTGAAGGCGTTGGACGATAACGAGCTTGCGTATCTCTGGCCCGCCGTACCGGTGTGGATCTATGAAGAATTGCACAAGCGAGGGGTTCGCATCCTGACCGAGGCCATAAACACGCGTATGGCGGATGCGAAGCGCATTCTCGATGCGGCTTATGAACAAGTGGGGCTGCCGGCAGCGCATGGGATCACTGACGCGCGCATTGCCACCGAAGAGCTGCGCCATTCTCTCTGCACCGCGATTTTCAGCCCCAGCCCGGCAACCGACCAAAGCCTGATCCATAGCGAAGCGCAAATCCCTTTTATCCCGGTCAGTTATGGAACGAACGTGAGCGCCTTGCAGGCGATTGAGCCGCGCAGATCAGGCAATGGCGCGACCAATTTCCTGTTCCTCGGCGCTTCCACAGTTCGCAAGGGTCTGCATCAACTTCTGGAAGTCTGGCGCGACATGCCAACGACTGCGCGGTTGCGGATCGTCGGTCTGGACGATGAGGCCTTTGAAGAGCGCTATGCCGATGTTCTCTCACAAGACAATGTCTCCGCAGCGGGCTTCACAAACGATGTGGACCGGGAATATGCGCAGGCGGATGTGTTCGTGTTGCCATCGCTTGAGGAAGGTGACCCCATCGTCACCTATGAGGCCGCCGCGCGAGGTCTGCCTGTTGTTGCCTCTGCGGTTGGTGCGGGCCGAATAGGGGCCGAGACCGGGGCAATCGTTTCGCTGGATACCGCGAATATCGACTTGTTCCGGGCGCGACTTCTGGATTTTGCCAACTCTGAAGAGCTTCGGCGTCACTGGGGTAAACGGGCGCGCGAGGCATCGCTTGCCTATGATTGGCGGCCCGCGACCTTACGAAGGTTCACAGCCTTGGCGGATTTTCTGACCACAAGTGCCTAGCTTTGTCCCAGATGTCTCTCGCCGCGATTTGCGGCGCGAAGAACCTGGCGGTGACGTTCGCGAAACCCCTCGCGCTGAGCGTCGGTGTATTCGGCAAGGCACTGATGACAGGATGCGCCTTCTTCGTATTCATGGCGCTGCACGTCCTCAGGCTCGAGTGGGCGGCGGCATGCGTGGCAGGAGATGTGCTCTCCAAGTTCCAGCCCGTGCGTGACGCTGACCCGTTGATCAAAGACGAAACAGGCACCTTGCCAAAGGCTTTCCTCGGGTGGGACATCTTCAAGGTATTTCAGGATGCCGCCCTTGAGGTGATATACATCGCTGATCCCTTCCGAAATCAGGAAGTTGGTCGACTTTTCGCAGCGGATTCCGCCGGTGCAGAACATGGCGATGCGTTTTCCTTCAAAGGCTTCCTTGTTGGCGCGCCACCACGCCGGGAAATCGCGGAAGGATTTGATGTCGGGGTTGACGGCACGGGAGAATGTCCCGATGCCGACTTCGTAGTCGTTGCGTGTATCGATCACCGCGACGTCGTTTGCCGAAATCAGTGCATTCCAATCCTGAGGCTGGACATAGTGTCCGACCTGAGCGCGCGGGTCGACACCTTCAACACCCATCGTCACGATCTCGCGCTTCAGGCGGACTTTCATCCGTCCGAAGGGCATGGTTTCGGCGTGGCTTTCCTTCCAGTCCAGATCGGTGCAGCCAGGAAGCACCCGAATGTGGGCGAGCGCCGCATCAATCCCTTCGCGGCTTCCCGCGATGGTGCCGTTTATCCCCTCAGGTGCGAGAAGAAGCGTACCGCGCACGCCGTGCGCCTCGCAGGTTGCCAGGAGCGGCCCACGGATCGCAGCGGGGTCTGCGAACGAGGTAAACTGATAGAGTGCGGCAACGATGATCATGCGGGTCTGATACGCTCAGCCGCATCGGCGGGCAAGTTGCCACTTTGAAGGCCGGACGCCAGTGCCAGCCCGTCCACCACGGCAGTAAAAACCTCGGAATGTTCAAACTCTGCGTTCGGAAAGTGGCCGCGCATGAGGCGGTCGATCACGCTCATCAGGCTTGATCCGCCCACGAAAACCACGCGGTCGATCTGATTGGCCGAAACGCCGGCAATGTCTAGCGTTTCGCGCGCCGCCAGACCGACCTTTTCGGCGAGAGGCCAAAGCGCTGTAAGCAGATCATTTTGCCACACGACCGGGGCAAGACCCGTTTCGACCTGCCCGAGATCGATACGACCCTGATTCTCGCGGTTGGCCGCAATCTTGCCAGCCTCGACCGCGAAGGCAATGTCGTGGCCAAGTTCCATCTCGAGAACAGAGACGAGTCGCTTGAGCCGCGCAGGCTCTATCGCAAGCCGCTGCATACGCTTGGCATCGCGAAGGGTGTCGGCGCCATAGACGAAGGCAATCTTTTCCCAACTGGCTAACTCGTGGAAAAGCGCAGGTGGTACGGCGTTGCGGCCCGAGCCAAGCTCGTTCTTCAACTCGCCACCAAGGCCCAGAAGCGGCATGACTTGAGCAAGGCTCAATGCCCGGTCGAAGTCGGTGCCGCCGATGCGGACACCGTGACTTGCAACGATCTCTACGCCCGTCGGCTTGGGCCGGAACAACGTAAAGTCGGATGTGCCACCACCAATGTCGACGATCAGCCCCAGTCCGCGCCCTGGACCGGCGGCCAAAGCCGCAGCTTCCGGTTCGAGAACGAAAGTCACATCGGAAAACCCCGCCAAACGATAGCATTCGGCGAGGTCCACCTCGGCCTGACGGTCGCGCTTTGGATCGCTGCTGTGAAAATGCACAGGGCGGCCGGCGAAAACCCGGTCGATTTCCTGTCCCAGATCGGCCTCGGCTCGCGTGCGGACGACACTCAGA
>JBATMT010000222.1:0-5530 GCA_049289975.1 Paracoccaceae bacterium
GGGCAAGGCAGAGCGGTTCCGTCTGGACATACCAGCGCTTGACCCGCCGCCTCCTGAGCGACTGACGGAAATGGCATTGCCAACGAAAGGCTCGCCACTAGGGCTGTTGTCGTCTTGAACGGTCTGCGCATTGAACTCTCCAACTCTTGGGCAACCTAGGAAGCTCACATTGGAGCCTCGATGAGGTTAGGCAATAACAAACGTGCGCAAAGGCATATCGGTTCCGTTTTCGGCAGCTATTGGCCGACCATCGCCATAAGCCGTGTCTTGCCCCCCGGATCAGATGGAGCCGAGACGGCCTGTGCCAACGCCTCGAGCGAGGCAAGTGAATGGCTGGTCCGAACCGCATCCACATGGGGTAGCATGGCAAGTATCCCCAGTGCTCGCGGGGCAAAACCATCCCAGCGCAGCAATGGGTTGAGCCAGATCACATGTCGGGCCGTCAGATGCAGCCGCTCCATCTCTCGCGCCAGGAGGTTCGGGTCGCCCCGTTCCAACCCGTCAGTGACCAAAATCACGACGGACCCCTGTCCCATAACCCGTCGCGACCAGTCCCGGTTGAACGAATGGAGACACTCGCCGATCCGGGTGCCGCCCTGCCAATCCTGCGCTTCTGCGCCCGCCGCAGCCAGCGCGCTGTCCACGTCGCGCTTACGCAGATGTCGCGATATATTGGTCAGCCGTGTGCCAAAGGTGAAAGCGTGAACGCGTCCCCAGCCCTGCCCCTGTCGGTTTGATATCGAGTGAAGGAGATGCAGCACCATCCTGCTGTAAGTCGACATAGACCCGGAGATATCGCACAGCACCACAACGTCTGGAGGCCGTTTAAGTCGAGCTTTCAAGGCAAGTTTCTGAAATGCTCCCCCCCGTCGCATCGCATTGCGCAACGTCCGTCGCCAGTCTGGCAATTTACCCGCATAGGCCGCGCGTGTCCGCCGCGCACGAAGGGGTTTAACGGGCAGACTGAAGTTAGCAATTGCCCGCTTTGCGCGCCGCATCTCATCTGTCGTCATCTGCTCGAAATCGAGCGTTTGCAGCCGTTCCTCGGTCGACGCAGTCGCCGTCGCGTCAATCTCGATCTCGGTCTCTTCCTGCTCTGTCGTGGAACTTGTCGCCAGGTCCGGGGCTATGCCGTCCGTCAAAGCTTCTGCGGCACGGCGCGCCGCAGCATCGGCGGCCCGCTCCTCAGAGACGCCTCGCACCGACGGTAACAGTAACGACATCATATGTTCGAGATAGCGAGGGTCGCGCCAGAACAGCCGGAACACCTGCGCAAAGACGGCGCGATCCTCTGGGCGACCGACGAAGGAAGCGTGAAGCGCCCAGTAGAAATCCGTCCGCTCGGTAAAACCGGCCACTTCGACCGCCCGGATTGCGGAAATCACCCGATCCGGGCCAACGCGCAACCCGGCTTTGCGCAAGGCCCTGCCAAAATGCGCGATGTTGGACGCCAGCTTGCCGTCTTCGGGAATTTCGAGCGCACGAAGGTCAGCCATTCCTGACGCCAAAGCACTCTAGAACCCGCGCGATGTTTTGCTGGTGAATTGCTTCGTAGGGCGCAAACCAGTGCAACGTCCCTTTTCCAAGCTCTTCAGAGATCACCGCGTGGAGCGGCAAGGCCGCGCGGCCTGGATCTTCCTTCAAGGCCAGCAGCCAGCGGATGTAGGCCTGCGTGGCCGGGATGATCGCGGGTGTGTAACCGCCCCCCGCGATGACTTCTGCCGATCCATGATCGGGAAGGACCGTGCGAGGATGCAGCGCTGCCAGCCTGTCGAGTTCACTCAGGTGAACTGACAGATCCTGCGGATCGCCGACATACGTTACGCAGTCTTCGACCGTGTCACCTGCTAGAAGTACTGCCTCGTCCGGCAGCCACAGGACGGTCGCATCATCGCTATGAATGTTGGCTTCCATCAAGACGATGTGTCGCTTGCCCAGCATGAACTCCAACCGACCCGAAAAGGTCCGGTGAGGCAAGATCAGCGGCTTGATTGCCGGCGGACCACTTTGCGTTCCGGCCTCGATGGCAAGATGATGCTCTTGCAGATGCCGCGCCGTTCTTTCATTGGCAATCACCGGCGCGCCAACGAAGGCCACGGTTCCTGCGACATGATCGAGGTGCCAATGGCTATAAACGACCGTGAACTGCCGGACACCCAAGCCTTCCAGATGTGCCCGGATCGCCGCACCGTGTTCGGGCGAGACATGCGTGTCATAAATCAGCGCATCTTCACCGGCCACAAGCGCATAGGTCGCAATACCCAGGCCGATCGCGCCATCGTCAACCCAGTTGGGTTCAGGCATGAACGAATAGCCCGGCACTCGCCCATCGTAATAAGCGAACAGTCCGGGGTGCGGTTCGGAAATCCGCAAGTGCGGCGGTCGGGAAAGAGCCATCTGCGGACCCATTGGATGACGTCAGAAGGATGCGGCGGCCGTGTCTGAAACGCAAGCCTTGCAGTTGCTAAGACGGCACGGCGGCCGCTTTGGCCTCTGCCAAAATCCGCGCCGCCTCTGATCCTTGCAACTTCTGAATGTCGTCTTGATACTTCAATATCGCTCCAAGGGTATCCGAAATGACTTCGGGCGACAGTGCGATCACATCCAGCGCCAGCAGGCACTTCGCCCAATCAATGGTTTCTGCGACGCCCGGCTTTTTGAACAGGTCCTCGGTCCGTAGTTTCTGGACAAAAGCGACGACCTCTCGGGACAGGACGTCTTGCGCTTCCGGCACGCGCGCCGACAAGATCGCCATCTCGCGGTCAAAGCCGGGATAGTCGAGCCAGTGGTACAGGCACCGCCTCTTCAGCGCGTCGTGAATCTCTCTCGTCCGGTTGGATGTCAGAATGACGATCGGTGGCTCTGGCGCGTGAATGGTGCCAAGCTCTGGAATCGTAACCTGATAATCCGATAGCGCCTCGAGCAAGAACGCCTCGAACGGCGCATCGGTTCTGTCGATCTCGTCAATCAACAAGACCGGTGCTCCACCCGGCTGTGGGCGCATCGCGGCAAGAAGTGGGCGCTCGATAAGGAACCTTTCAGAGAAAAGTTCGGATTCGAGACTGTCCCGGTCACGGTCGCCTGCCGCTTCTGCCGTTCGTATTGCAATCATCTGCGCGGCGAAATTCCAGTCACAGACCGCAGACGCCGCATCAAGCCCTTCGTAGCATTGCAGACGGATCAGCTTTCGCCCCAGCCCCTGCGCGATTGCCTTGGCGATTTCGGTCTTGCCAACCCCCGCCTCGCCCTCAAGAAAGATCGGGCGTTTCAGGCGCAAGGCAAGAAACACCACCGTCGCCAAGGCGCGATCACTGACATAGCCGCTTTGCGCCAACAAGGCGTTGGTAGCTTCGATAGAACCGGGAAGTGCGATCACCTGTTTCTCCCTGACTTGGCTTACATGCTTCATCGGGGGCGAAACCAAGGTCAATCCTTTCCTTGTGTCAGCGACGCCATTGCCTGTCTAATGAAAGAATTGTCACCGCGCTTCAGCACCCAGTGACCGACCTTGCGCGCCAGACCCGGCCGCGACCGAGCCAGCGCCCGCTGAAACAGTTCCTTTTGATAGCGTGGAAAGTTGTGCCGCGCCCTGAGCCGTTTGTAGAAATTCACAGGAACAAGCTGCCCTGACAGCGCCTCAAGAATGATCGGTGATAGAAGCCCCATCTGTCCCAGAGACGATCCGAGCCGATGACCGAGAAGAGGCGTGCGAAGGTGCTGCACATTGTTCGCCGTGAACCGTTCGGCATGGCCGCGATCAAGCGGTTCATAGGGATCGTAAAGGATCAAGACGCGCCCGGCGACCTTGCTGGCGTCGGCGGCGTCGCCGAAGGGGCCAGAGAAGTCCCTGCCCCACGCAACCTTGTAGCGTGTCTCCCAAGGCACGACCGTCTTGTCTAGAGTGGATTGCGGGCTGATCGCCACGACATCAGCGCCGGGGCAAAAGCCCACGAATGCCGCTGCGGCATAGCCACCCATCGAAGCTCCATAAAATACCACGCGGTCGAAACGTTGGAAAAAACCGCCCTCGGCAAGTCGCTGGAACTCGGTGATCACCCACGGGTCACGATACCAGGTCCAGCCGTTGGCCATTACGCCCAACATCGACCAACCCTGTTTCTCGATGAATGCAAAGCCCCACGGCCGGCGATCGTCCCGCTTGCCCATCGCTATGTCCAGATTGTCAAACGTTACGATCAGCGTCTTGTCACGCCGGATGAACAGAAAGGAATGTTCGGCACTCTCGCGATAAAATCCATCGTCACCGGCAAGATCGCGAGCTATGACCGCCCATTCCGCAGCAACACCACCCAACGGTGGTGTCGGTGCATCAGGTCGGAAGAGAACGCGAGTGCGCCTGATGCCGCCCTCGTCATGCGGTGAAATGATCTCGCACTCCCCCCTTTCGCTCAGAAAGGGAAAAGCGCCTGAGCCTTTGCGGATGTCACTGATCATCCGGCTGTCGGCATGAAATGCACGATCGAGGACCGGCGTCAGATGTGCGATCTTCGCTCCGTCTCCGAACTTTTGGAGGTTGGCGATCATGTCTACGGGTCTGATGTCGGCCTCGCGCTCCACCACGCGAACCCGATCACCTGCAATCCCGGCATCCGAAAGGGCGCGCAGATAGGGCGCCACCCAGTCAGACCGGAGTTTTTCAAAGCCGCCCTTTCGGGTCATGTCGATCAGATCGACGGACGAGCCCCAGCGCCGCGCCACAGCAATTGCAACATCAAGCGCGCCGCCCCCGACATCGGCAAATGTCTCGTGCGGCCCTTCATCCAGCGCCGCCAGCACCGCGTCGATCTCGTCCGAGTTGTTCATTCATCCGGATCCGGATCGACGGACTTCACCGGTATCGGCGCGGCTATCGGGTCGATACCGTGTTTCTTGAGTAGTTGGCCGATCAGGCTCCGCGGCCGGGGAATGCCATCGAACTTCGACACAATACGCGACCGGATCCGCCGACCGTAGAAGTGGATCGAGAATGTCTCGTCCGTCACAAAGTCCGATGCATCAAGGCCAGGTTTCAGCATCAATGCCCGATCTTCGTAAGCAAATGGATATAGTGCAACCCGCGGCATCGCATAACGGATCTCTCCGGTTTTCTTGACGAAATGGGTGAGCGCATGTGGACCCCATACACCCCACGGCTGTTCGCCGACATGGATGGGCTTGCCTGCATCGCGTGCCGCTGCCAATTCGTTGCGGTAGCTCTCTCCGTACCACTCCGGTACCGCAAATTCATCGCGGGTGAACTCCAGCAACAACCCAAGTGCTTCGCTGTCCCTTGGCAATCCCAGAACCCCGCCATTCACCCCACGGTCAGATTCCCAAGCGAAGAAATGGCCAGTCGCCGACTGAAACGGTTTCACACAATAGGCATCCGTGTCGGCCCAGACGATACGGTCATGCTTTGCCAGCAGGTGATAACGGAAAAGGTCGGAATGCAGTGCCGGGCTCGACGTGCGGGCGTGGCGCAGAAAACTCGATTGCGACAGAACATCATTGGCGTCCGCAAGGTCTACAC
>JBATMT010000223.1:0-3351 GCA_049289975.1 Paracoccaceae bacterium
GTGTTCTGTTCGGTCTTGTCGTGAAAACTCTTCGGTCTTCCGCGTGGTTTCGGGTCTGCCATCTGTGCCTCCTGAAAAACCATTCCAGATGGTGAAAAACAGTAATTCTATATTTTTCAACGGGAAAGCATATTTTTTCACCTGTTGAAAATATTTTCCGAAAAAATTGTGCAGATTTCGCCATGAGCCTATCGTGACTCAACGAACAACGGAGTCCGTCATGTATAACCAGAACCCCGTCTTCATTCCCGGCCCGACGAACATCCCCGATGTGATACGCAAGGCCTGCGATGTTGCCACGATCGACCATCGTTCCGCCGACTTTGCGCGGCTGTTCAATCCGGCGATAGCGGGCGTGAAGCAGGTGCTTGAAACCAAGGCTGGCGAAGTCATCATATTCCCGTCGACCGGAACCGGCGGCTGGGAAGCGGCGATATCGAACACGCTGTCACCGGGCGACACCGTTCTTGCTGCGCGGTTCGGTATGTTCTCCCATCGCTGGATCGACATGTGTCAGCGTCATCGACTGAACGTGCAGATCATCGAAACGCCTTGGGGGCAGGGTGCGCCGATCGCACGGATCGAAGCCGCCCTCGCTGCAGACCGTGAACATATGATCAAGGCCGTTCTGGCGACCCACAACGAAACCGCAACTGGCGTTCGCTCCGACATTGCAGCAATTCGCCGGGCCCTCGACAAGACCGGACACCCGGCACTGCTCATGGTCGATGGTGTGTCATCTATCGGCTCGATGGAGTTTCGCATGGACGCGTGGGGCGTCGACATAGCCGTTGCGGGAAGCCAGAAGGGCTTCATGCTTCCCGCCGGTCTTGCGATTGTCGGTCTCAGTGCCAAGGCGCTCGCAGCAATGGAAACCGCTCAACTGCCACGCACCTTTTTCGATTTCCGCGACATGCGCAAATCCTATGCGACGGGCGGTTATCCCTACACCCCAGCCGTTGGCCTGATCAGCGGTCTGGCCACGTCGGTCCGTCTTCTTCAAGAAGAAGGGTTGGAGAATGTCTATGCTCGTCACCACCGCATCGCCGAAGGCGTGCGCAGGGCCATTGCCGCCTGGGGCATGAAACCCTGTGCCGCGTCGCCTGATCTCTGCTCCGACACGGTAACGGCGGTTGTCGTGCCCGAAGGTTTCAACGGCACCGACGTCGTGAAGCTGGCGGCCGAAAAATATGGCGTCGCGTTCGGAGTTGGTCTGGGCGAAGTTGCAGGCAAGGTGTTCCGCATCGGCCATCTTGGCAGCCTGACCGACGTGATGATGCTGGCAGGTCTGGCAACTGCCGAGATGTGCATGGCCGACCTTAGTTATCCGATCAAGTTAGGCTCGGGCGTAGCCGCCGCACAGGACTACTACCGCCAGAGCGGCGCAAAAGCAGCCAAAGCCGCAGCCTGAGGAAGCAATATGTATATCCCGACATTCGAAGATGTGGTCGCCGCGCATGACCGGATCAGGCCCTATATTCACCGTACCCCTGTCCTGACGTCGAGCTATCTTAACGGCCTGACGGGCGCCGAGTTGTTCTTCAAATGCGAGAACTTTCAGAAGGCGGCAGCCTTCAAGGCGCGCGGAGCCTCCAACGCCGTGTTTGGACTGACCGACGAACAGGCTCGTAAAGGTGTCGCTACCCATTCGTCGGGTAACCACGGACTGTCGCTCGCCTACGCAGCAGGCCGCCGGGGCATACCATGCACGGTCGTCATGCCACGCACTGCGCCACAGGCCAAGAAAGACGCCGTGAAAGGCTACGGTGGCCGTGTCGTCGAGTGCGAGCCTTCGACTTCCAGCCGCGAAGCCGTATTTGCCGAGGTCGTCGCCGAAACTGGCGCCGAGTTCGTCCACCCCTACAACGACCCCCGAGTCATCGCGGGGCAGGCCACCTGTTCTCGCGAACTGAACGAACAGGTAAATGGTCTAGACACCGTCATAGCGCCAATTGGTGGCGGCGGCATGATTTCGGGCACTTGTCTGACCCTGTCGACCGTGGCCCCCGGCATCAAGGTCTATGCCGCTGAACCAAAGCAGGCAGACGACGCTGCCCGCTCATTCCGTGCAGGCCACATCATCGCCGACGATGCACCCGAAACCGTAGCGGATGGCCTCAAGGTACCGCTAAAGGAACTCACGTGGCACTTCGTGCAAAAGCACGTCACCGATATCCTCACCACTGACGAAGATGAGATCGTCGAGTCGATGAAGATGATCTGGAAACGCATGAAAATCGTCATGGAACCCTCCAGCGCGGTGCCTCTCGCCGCGATCTTGCGAAACCCCGACGTCTTCCGTGGCAAGCGCGTGGGCGTCGTCATAACCGGCGGCAACGTCGATCTGGACAAATTGCCCTGGATGTAGGGCAGGACCACGCATCGGAGGTGGCCCCCTCCGGCGCTGATCCTCACTCAAAGGAGCTGAACCATGAACGCACCCGTGAACTTCTCTGGCCTCGAAGTGGGCTATGACATCCCCGCCAAGCCGGGCATGTCCGAAGCCGACATCCAGACGCCCTGCCTTGTGCTCGACCTCGACGCCCTTGAGCGCAACATCACCAAGATGGGCCGCATCGCCAAAGAGATGGGCGTCCGCCATCGCATCCACGGCAAGATGCACAAGTCCGTAGACGTGGCGCTCCTGCAAGAGCGTCTCGGCGGTTCCTGCGGCGTCTGCTGCCAGAAGGTCTCCGAGGCCGAAGCCTTCGTTCGTGGCGGCATCAAGGATGTGCTCGTCTCGAATCAGGTCCGCGATCCCGCCAAGATCGACCGCCTCGCGCGACTGCCGAAGCTCGGCGCCCGCACTATAGTCTGCGTTGACGACATCGCCAATGTCGCCGACCTTTCTGCCGCCGCCTCGCGTCACGGCACGACGATCGAATGTCTGGTCGAGATCGACTGCGGCGCGGGACGCTGCGGCGTCAAGACCGCCGCCGAGGTCGTATCCATCGCAAAAGCCATAGCCGCTGCGTCGGGTCTTAAATTCTCGGGCATCCAGGCCTATCAGGGCGCCATGCAGCACATGGACCTTTTTGCCGACCGCAAATCCAAGATCGACATCGCCGTCGCGCAGGTAAAGGAAGCCGTCGACGCGCTGAAGGCAGCTGGCCTGTCCTGTGACATCGTCGGCGGTGCCGGGACCGGAAGCTACTACTTCGAGGGAACTTCGGGCGTCTACAACGAACTTCAGTGCGGCTCCTACGCGTTCATGGACGCCGACTATGGCCGTATCCTCGACAAGGACGGCCACCGCATCGATCAGGGCGAATGGGAGAACGCGCTCTTCATCCTGACCAGCGTGATGAGCCACGCCAAGGCCGACAAGGCCATCGTCGACGCCGGACTGAA
>JBATMT010000224.1:0-9266 GCA_049289975.1 Paracoccaceae bacterium
AACCTCGAGGGATCTTCATGCGTTCTTTCCTCAAGCTTCTGTCGCTGACGATCGCTCTTGGCGCATCGCTTGGGCTGCCCGCAGCCGCGCAAGAGGCGCAACTGGCCTTCAAGGGCCTGAAGTCCGGCGCAGGTCAGCCGGTCGAGGTGACTGCCGACGTGCTGGAAGTCAGCCAGAAAGAGGGCGAGGCGCGCTTCAAGGGGCATGTGATCGTCACGCAAGGGCAGATGAAACTGTCGTCGGACGATCTGCTGGTGACCTATGTGAAGGGCGACCAGAGCAAGATCGACTCGCTTCACGCCACCGGCAATGTGTTGATGTCGACACCGAGCGAGGCCGCGAAGGCCGCCGATGCGCTTTACACCCTGACATCCGGCAATCTGGTGATGACGGGTGATGTGCTTTTGACCCAGGGCCAAAGTGTCATCAGCGGTCAGAAACTGTCGGTCGATCTGAACACCGGCACAGGACGGATGGAAGGTCGGGTCAAGACGGTCTTGCAGACCGGGACAACCGCGCCATGAGTCCTGCCCCAACCTTGACGGTCTCGGAAGGCAGCGCCGGGCTGAAGATTTCACACCTGCGCAAAAGCTATCGCCGCCGCCCGGTGATCCGCGACGTGTCGATGGAACTGGCGCGGGGCGAGGTCGTAGCGCTGCTTGGCCCGAACGGATCGGGCAAAACGACGTGCTTTTACAATATCGCGGGCCTGATCACGCCGGATTCGGGTCAGGTGCTGATCGACGGTCAGGACGTAACCGGCCTGCCGATGTATCGCCGCGCCCGCCTTGGCATCGGCTACCTGCCGCAAGAAGTCTCGATCTTTCGCGGCCTGTCGGTCGAGGACAATATCCTTGCCGTGCTGGAAATCTCGGTCCCAGACAGCCACAAGCGTCGCGAGCGGCTGGAAGAACTGCTGTCCGACTTCGCTATTTCGCACCTGCGCCGTGCTCCGGCGATGGCGCTGTCTGGCGGCGAGCGTCGCCGGGTCGAGATCGCCCGCTGCCTTGCCGCCGATCCGAAATACCTGCTTCTGGATGAGCCGTTTGCCGGCGTCGATCCGATTTCGGTCGGGGATATCCGCACACTGGTCCATGACCTGAAATCGCGCGGAATCGGTGTGCTGATTACCGATCACAACGTCCGAGAGACGCTGGAAATCGTCGATCGTGCATACATTCTGCATGACGGCACTGTGCTGATGAGCGGCACTGCCGACGAGGTCGTTTCGGACGAAAACGTGCGCCGGGTCTATCTTGGCCAAAGCTTCCGCATCAGTTAGACGCGAATCACGGGGCGCAAAGGCAGGCCACATCAGGTGCGGCTGCTGACCTGGGGATTGGTGCAGGCGGAAGGACATACTGTTCCGCTACGTCACCCAGTCACTGGTTTTCTGCGCCGGACCGCGCGCAAGCGCCGACTTTCGTGCATTTTCGGCGGAAAAACGGGCCTCCCGGGCGCCAACCGTTGCACAGATCTGATGGCGTTCCCATGTCTTGTACGAAGCCGTTGACACAAGCGGCCCATCTGTCGCCAAATGGGGCAAATGCATATGCATCCCGACTATCTCCGAGTGCTGATGTCTGGCCCCAAGCGGGGTTGTTCAGACAGAAATGAGGCCGGAGCCGGTTTACAAATCACCAACGAGTTTCGGCCCACCAGAGCTAAAGTCGGCTATGGAAAGGGTTTTTTGCGCGAAGGAGGTTAGAATGCGCTATCAGATCGCCGGTAAGCAGATTGACGTGGGAGAGGCACTGCAGACCCATGTAAAATCAGAGCTTGGCGAGACCTTCGAGAAGTATGCTCAGCGCCCGACAGATGCGATCGTGGTGTTTTCCCGCGATGCCAGCAACTTTCACTGTGAAACAACTGTTCACCTTTCCACTGGGTTGACCGTGGCGGCCAAAGGCCAGTCGCACGAGGTCTATGCCGCGTTTGAAGCCGCGCGCGAGCGCATGGACAAGCAGGTACGCCGCTACAAACGCCGTCTGCGCGACCATCACCGCGATCGGCGGGCGCCGGTTGAATTCGCAGACGCTGCCGTATATGTGCTGGCCGGACATGACGGACCCGACGAGGCAGAACCCGAGACACTCCAGCCGATCATCATTGCCGAGACTGAAGCGAAGATACTATCGCTGTCGGTTGGCGAAGCGGTGATGCATATGGAGCTTGGGGGCGCGCCTTTTCTGGTGTTCCGCAACGAGAAACATGGCGGCGTGAACGTGGTTTATCGCCGGGACGACAAGAATGTCGGCTGGATTGATCCTCCAGCACAGACGTAGGACCCCGGTCAGGCGGGTAGGGCAAGACGACGGATGGAACTAGCGAACTTCCTGCGCCCGAATGCAGTACGCGTTCTGGGACAATCGGCGAGCAAGAAACGGTTGTTTCAGGACCTCGCCGATATTGCCCAGTCCGTGTACGGGCTCGATGCGGCGACGACGCTTGATGCCTTGCAGGAGCGTGAAACGCTTGGCCCGACGGGTGTCGGCCACGGTGTCGCGCTCCCTCACGCCCGGCTGCACGGTCTTGACCGTGTGGTCGGCGTGTTTGTGCGTCTGGACAAGCCGCTCGATTTCGACGCGGTGGACCGGATGCCGGTCGACCTGATCTTTGCGCTGTTTGCGCCGAAGGATACCGGCGTCGAACATCTCAAGGCGCTGGCCATCGTGTCGCGGACGCTGCGAGAAGAGGGTATGCGCAACAAGCTGCGGGCCAACAGCGACCCGTCTGCCCTACACGCTGTCCTGACCGAGCGTCGTTCGACACAGGCAGCCTGAGAGGGTCAGGCGCCAGTCGGCTGCCAGTCTCCGAAGCCATAGAGCAGATAGTCGCGCGCATAGGTTTGCCGCGCGATGCGGTCCATGTCGGGATCGTGGATGGCTGACAAGCCGTCCTCGGCCACGGTCTGGACTGGAGACGGAACCCCAAGCGATTGCGCCATGGCCGCCAGTTCGTCGGGCAATTGCTGTTCCCGGATGATCCGCTCGGGCGGCGCAAAGTCGGCAAAGCCCGCGATGCAGGCGGACTGACTCGCCCATGCGCCATCGACCTTGAGCGGTGTCTGGCCATTCAGATTGGCTTTCACGAACCGCAGGAACAGCGAAAAGGCCTTTTGCCGCGCCGCAGGGTCCGAAACGATCCCGGCCAGATCGATCTTCTGGAACCGCGCAATCCGGTCGCGCAGGTCGGCGCGACGGTCGGTCAGGAAAATCTCGTCGAAGGCCGCATAGGCGCGGGTCAGCGGATGACGAACAACAGTAAAGCGCCGGTGGCCGGGATGTTCGCGCATCCAGTCGCGCAATGTGGCCTGGCTGAAGGCCGTCTCGACCCCGCCGCCAATGGTCGCAAGCCAGTCTGTGACGGTTTTGACCGGACCAGACCGGATCGGCAGGAACAATACGGGCAGGTCTTTCGCCACCACGGCATCCGGCACAGACGGGCCGCGACGCGGTTCGAAGTCCGGCGAATGAACAAGGTCGAGCGGCTGGAGTTTCTGAAGCGCCGAGGTCATTTCCTCAGGGTTTCTGACCTTGTCGCGCAGCGCTGCCGGGTTTTGCGGAATGATCTCGGCAGAGGGCAGAATGTCGCCGGACAGCCCAAGAAAGGCGACAAGACCATTCAGGACCGCACTTTCGGCAAGGTCGTCATAGTCGAGGATGAAGGCGGTCTGTCCGCGCGTTTGCAGGCCGTGCAGGACTGTCTGGCGGAAAGTGCGCAATTCCTCCAGATGGCTCGCGAACTCCGTCGCGTCGAACGGCACCTGCGCCTCCTTGCGACGCTTTTCGCTGGTCAGCATCCACTGTCCGGTCTGCCGCGCGATCTTGAGGCTCAGGTAGCTTTCCAGCGGATTGCGGCCCAGCATGATTTTTGCGCAGGACCTGTCGTCCAGAATCGGCTCCAGCACGCGGGGATCGTGGTCGGGAAAATAGCGAAAGCCGTTCAGGCCGGGGGCGGCCCTGACCCGATCCAGCAGCGCCAACGGGTCTTTGTCACGCGTCGCAACATCGATGCCCAGCAGATCGGTCCGGTTTGGGTAGCCGGTGAATTTCGGGTTGAAGGCCTCGCCGTGACTGGTCAGACCGGGGACAGCCGCGAGGCTTTTCTCAAGGAAGTTCGAGCCAGTCCGCATGGCGGCGAAGATCACGAACGAGGAAAAGGGTCCGTTCACATCCCGCTCATTTCACCAGATAGGGGCGGCCGGACGGGCGGCCCTGTGGGCGCCAGTCGTGCGTCACCGGGAATTCGCCCATGACCGAGGGCTGCATACCCTGATTCTTGAGGTTTTGCAGGAACTGCCCGAAGCCGTCGAGGTCGACGATGCGCGGCGCTTCGGTCAGGCGGCGTGGCGCGCGGGGATTGATCTCGTCGATGATGGTTTGCAGGTTCTCCATCGGGTTCTCGAGAAACTCGGCCATTGTCCAGACCCGCACGCGAGCCTTCGTGGGCAAGTCGCGCAGAAGCTTCAGGTGCTTGAGTTCGATCTGTTGCAGCCGTGCGGCCTCGGCCCTGATGGCGGCGAAGCTTTCCTGGCGACGGAACAGCGGAACCGCCCAACTGCCGGAGATGACCGAAATCTGCGCGTTCGGGTCGTGGGCGATGAAACGGTTGCAGTCCTGACTGTCGCGAGGGCTGAACTGGAAGATCTGCCGCTCGCCGCGGGTGTTCCAGATCAGGCTGGTCAGGAAAGCACGCGGGTCATAGTCACGCAGCGCCGCCGAAGCTGAAAGGCCGCCGTTGAACACCGGCTCGCCACCCGCAAACTCGACCCGGTCCGCCGCGTAAAGATGGCCGTGCACGCGGCCACCGACCGACTTAGCAAGCCACGAGGGGAAATCCTCGAACAGGTCTGAAAAGCCGTGGAAGATCGAATAGGGCGCGGCGGTCTTGCCGTTTTCGCGGTCTTCTGCCGGGAAACGACTTTGCATGTAGAGCCCGGCGCGTCCGAGACTTTGCCGCTCGACCGTCTGTGCAAACAGTCGGTCGATCTTGCCCGGATTTGGCTCCGCACGTTCGGCTCGGGCAAAGGCTGGTGACAGGAAGGTTTGGTAAAGCTTGCCAGCATGCGGCCAGATCTTGCGGGCCACGAAACAGTCGGACCGCTTCAGCAGTTGCAGATGGTCGTCATAGAACATGTGCGGACGACCGTGCATGTCAAACTTCGACAAGGTCAGCGACCGGCTTTCGATCCGGGTGGAATAGAGCCTTGCCAGCGTCTGGAAATAGCTTTCGTCCGGTATCCAGACCCGACGGAAATACCGATCATACACGGGGCGTTTCGGATCATCGAGGATCGACAGAAGCGTGCGCCGCGTCAGGCACCACCATTGCGAGCCAAGGTGCGGCTCAAGCCCCTGCGGAATGCGTCGACGCAGCCCCAGCCGCCGTTGCAGGCGCACATAGCCGTCAAAAAGCGCGCGCTGCTTGCGGAACGAGAAGGGGAAGCGCAGCGTGAAACGCTCGATCTCCAGTCCGTCGACGATCCATTGCACGTCCTTCGTCGTCACGCTTTCGATGAAGTCGGTGCCGGATTGATCGGCAAGGTACGCCACCAGCTCCGCATGCGGGCGCAGCGGCATACAGGAGCCTGACGCCAGATAGACCTGTGAAACCTCGGGGTTGCTGTCCAGCAACTGCCGTGCGGCAGCGAGCGTGGCGGCCACCAGACCAAAGGTCCCCCATTCGCAGGCATGGCGTTCAGAGAAGCCTATTCCGACGGCCCCTGCGAGGTTCGCACGAAACTGGTCGAACGCGGCGGCGTCCACCCGTTTGTCGACGTGGATCACTACGGGCGAGCCACCCTCGGCCCAGAAACGGGCGACTTCGGCCGCGCGATCAAAGGCGGTGTGACATAGCATGATGACGCCGACGCTCATGCCCAGTTCCCCTTGGACATTAACCCCAGAATCTCGAGCTGGCGCCAGTTGATGTACTTCTCCGACCACTTGGTCCACAGATCGACCTTGTCCGGGTCGCGCGCCGCATAGGCGCGGTATTCCTGACTAGAGGCGAAGTGCTCTTGCCGCTTCATCTCCTCATCTACCTTCGCCGTGAAGGTGGACAAGAACTTTGCATGCAACAGACAACCCGAAGCGCGCTCGCCGCCTTTGGACGCGTAGATGTAGTTCAGCCGGCGTGGCAGCAGCATGTGCGTCGAGTTCACGAAGGCGAATGACTTGTCCCATTTCACCAGCGGAATCTTGTTCAGGGATGGCGCGTTTTCGGGATCATCGGCGAAGAAAGCTCTGGCGCGCGCGCCTCCCTGTATCCAGAGGTTTCCATAGAGTATGTTGCGCGAAATCATGTAGTTGCCGCTGTCAAAGCCGAAGGCGACTTCAAACGGGTCCTGTCCCTCGGCATAGGTCTGTGCGCCGATCGGGCCTTTGGGGTACATGTCCAGCATCATCGCGGGAAACGAACGTGTACCACTGGTATCTAGCCAATCGGTCAGGGCGCGTATGGGGCGCGTATCGCAGAACGGAAACACGAAGAACTCGTCCAAATCGACCACTAACGCCCAGCGGTCGTGCGCATATCGCCGCAAAAGGCCATTGATCCAGTCGGTGCCAAAGCGCGAAGACTGGTAGCTGCTTCCGGTGGTCCACAGCGATACATCGGGCTGTCCGGCTAGATACTCGCGCGAGCCATCATCCGAGCCGTTGTCGATGATCAGGAACTGGTTGACGCCAAGCTTGCGGTAGTACTTCAGGAAATAGGGAATCCTGATCCGCTCATTGCGCAGAACCGCCACCAGCAGGATCGAGTCATCGGAAAGCTGCGCCGTACGGTCTGACACGGCCTGCAATTCGCGCCGCTTCCGTATGGCGCGGGCCAGCAGCCGTTGCCGGCGCAGCCGCAGGCGGTATTTCTCCCAGATACTCATCAATCCCCTGTCGGCACCAAGCGACGGTTGGCGCGCTATTGGGCGGAATTAAACACCCGGTTGAAATGATCTGTCCAGCCCGGCAGGCGCAATGGCTGGCGGATGGGAGGTTTTTTCATCGCGTCGAGCACTGCCGCGCGCCAAGCCGGAAGGTCGCCTGCGGGCAGATACTGGGGATAGCAGCCCACAACCTCGCGCGTGACCGGCAGATCGGCGGCGATCACTGGCGTTCCAAGTGCTGCCGCTTCCGCCACTGGCAGGCCAAACCCCTCGATCCGGCTGGGTGCCAGCAGCGCGCGCGCGTGGCGAAGGAGCGTCCCTATGGCCGCGTCCGGCAAGTCTGGTCTTTCGACGATGCGCGAGCCTGTCGATTTCATCCGGTCGAGACGCTCAAAAAGCGCTTCGCTACGCCAGCCACGCTTTCCGGCGATCACCAGCAGGGGGGTGTCGGGCGCGTTGTGCAGACCATCCCACACGTCGAGGAGCAGCGCATGGTCCTTGCGCGGCTCGATGGTGCCAAGGGCAAGGAAATAGTCCGCTCCGGGGTCAAGCCACGCCTCTGGCTCACCGGCGACAGGCGGCGGCATAACACCGAGCGGAGTGACGCGAATGTCGGGGATATGGCCGAGACGCCCTGCCCAACAGTGGATATGGCTGGCGGTCGCCTCGCTGGGGCTAAGCACAAGATCGGCCGCGCGTAGCGCCGCCGCAAAAGCGTCGCGAAATCTCTCTGGCGCGTGCTGCCCGGAATAGTCGGGATGATCGAGGGGGATCGTGTCGTGAATCATCACCCAGCGTTGCAGTCCGGGCGCTGAGCCGACAGCGGCAAAGGTGTCGTCCGTCAGGTTGAGGTGTCCGACGTTCAGATAGAGGCCGCCGGAGCAGTATCGGGCAATTGCTGTCGGCACCCTGGACCCGGAGGCAATTGCCAGCCGCGCCAAGGCGAGCGAGATCGCGGTCTGTGGGTGATCGGCCCCGGCCAGTCGGGCAAGCACAGGCAGCACGGGCAAAGGCTCGGAACCTTCGACCCAGCGCAGCAAGGCAAGTCCGCCGACGCGGTCCAGCAGGTACAGGCGACCGGCCCAGCGCATCAGGAAGAACACCACCGACGGGCTTGCCACCAAATGCCGAAGATAGGCCAGTTCG
The DNA here is from genome assembly GCA_049289975.1 of Paracoccaceae bacterium. Taxonomy (GTDB): domain Bacteria; phylum Pseudomonadota; class Alphaproteobacteria; order Rhodobacterales; family Rhodobacteraceae; genus TMP-24. The sequence continues at coordinate 8,033 of JBATMT010000224.1, forward strand.
ACGCGGTCGATGCCTGTCAGTGGTCCCCGTCCGGCCCTGATTGCCAATCGGGTTATGTCGAGAATGGCCGGTGGCGGCCTAACGCTCATAGTGGCCGGACTGGTGCCAGCGCCAGGCATCGGCGATCATGCTGCGCATGTCCGAGCGTTTCGGCGACCAGCCAAGCTCGCGCACGGCACGGTCGCTGCCGCAGACGAGTTTCACCGCATCGCCAGCGCGACGGTCGCCGTAAGTGATCGGCACATCGCGGTTGGTCACGTTGCGCGACTGCTCGATCACGTCGCGTACGGAAAAGCCGTTGCCAGTGCCTAGGCAGAAAACGCGCGGATCTTTCCCGGCCTCCAGCCATTGCAGGCCAAGCACATGGGCGTCGACGAGATCCATCACGTGCACATAGTCGCGCACGCAGGTGCCATCCTTCGTCGGATAATCGGTGCCAAACACGGTCAACGCCGGGCGCTTCCCGGCAATGGCATCCAGCATCAGCGGGATCAGGTGGCTTTCGGGGCGATGATGTTCCCCCACCTGCCCCTCAGGGTCGGCTCCGGCCACGTTGAAGTAGCGGAAGATCACCGGGCGCAGCCCGTGCGAGGCCGAGAAGTCGGCCAGCATATCCTCGATCGCGCGCTTCGACTTGCCATAGGCGTTGATCGGCACTTGCGGTGTATCCTCGTCAAGCACCACGCCGTCCTGATCACCGTAGGTGGCGCAGGTCGAGGAAAACACGAAGTCGAGACATCCGGCCGCGACGGCCGCTTCGATCAGGGTCAGTGAAGACAGGACATTGGCGCGCCAATAGGTGCCGGGGTCACGCATCGCGTCGCCTACCAGCGACAGGGCGGCGAAATGCATCACGGCGACCGGCGACCAGCGCGCAAACACTTCGTCAAGCCGTGCCCGGTCAGACAGGTCGCCCTGCTCGAACGGGCCGAACTTCACGGCATCTTGCCATCCGGTCACGAGGCTGTCGTAGGTCACCGGCTGATAGCCGGCGTCCCTGAGCGCCTTGCAGGCGTGCGAACCGATGTAGCCCGCACCCCCGGTGACCAGAACGGTCTTTGTCATGCAGTCTTACTCGGCTGCCTTCCGCATCGCGGTCATTTCGACCAGGAACTGCGCGAATTCATCACGAAGCTCTGGACGCGCCAGACCAAACGCAACGGTGGCTTGCAGGAAGCCCGCCTTCGAGCCGCAGTCGAACCGCTGGCCACGGAAACGGAACCCATAGATGTTG
>JBATMT010000225.1:0-3250 GCA_049289975.1 Paracoccaceae bacterium
CGCCGCTACCTTGCGTTTTCCCGGCGAGCGGATCGCCCAGTTTGTCGCCAGCTTCGGAGCATCTCTTACTGACATGTACCGTGTCGTCGGCACCACCGGTGACATCACCGTCGAGCCGGGCTACCGCTTTGAAACGACACCAAAACTGCGACTATCGGTAAACGGCAGGGTGACGGAAGAAACCTTCCCGCGTATCGACCAGTTCGGCGCGCAGATCGCCTACTTCTCTGATTGCATCGCCCGCAATGAACCACCGGAATCAGACGGTGAAGAAGGCCTGGCCGACATGCGTGTCCTCCTTGCCATCGAGGCTGCGGCACGCACCGGACGATTGCAGACAATCTCCTCGCCGCCTCGACCGCGGCACCCGACCCAGGACATGGTGCGGATGGTCCCGACCACCGACAGGCGCCTCGTGCTCTGACTCAGCGGTCGATCCCGACCGCGTTGCCCACCAGATCAAGGCTTTCGCGGAGTCTGCCCAAGATATGCGGGTCTTGCTGAGTCACCGGGCTGAACGGCTCCATCGAAACGAAGCCCGTGTACCCCGCCGCCTTTAGCGCCTTCAACTGAGCGATGTTGTTGACCCGATCCCCATCAAATACAAAGCCGCGATCTGGCTCTGTCAATGCCTGCGGCTCAAGATCGGCGCGGGCGATCCCTGACATATGTGCAAGACCAATATGATCCGGGAACAACTCTCGGTCTCCGCAGCGGAAGAACTGGAACGTGTCATAACACAGCTTGTAGGCGTCCCAACCATCGACATCTGCCACAGCGGCAACCGCCATCGCCTGCCGCTTCATCGTCGAGCCAGTCATGCCAAGCGGCTCGACATAGCCGGTGACGCCGTGATCCAGAAGTATCGGCCGCATCCTGCGCAACCCATCCCTTAGATTGATCTCTGCTTGCGCCTCGGACCAACCATGATCGGAATTGTGAACCGGGCACATGACCAGACCCGGCGCGCCCAGCGTCGCCGCATAGCGCACCAGACTGATCGCTTCGGCTTCCCGCTCCGCCGTCCATTCGTTGAACCTTTGAAGCGCATTGACGGACGCAACCACAAGCCCCGCATCTGACAGCCGCTGCCTGACCTCGGTCGCGGCCATGCCGTTTGCGAACTCCTGCCCTACAATGTCGTTCCTTATCTCGACTGCACCAACATCGGATGCGCACACCAGCCCAATGAAGTCAGCTAGTGAAGCCTGCGGGGTGCAGGTTCGGTTCATGGCAAAGCGCATGTTCATTCGTGTTTCCTCGACGGGCAAAGGTCAGTCGTACAAGGCCGGGCGCGGCGGCAGTCTGATAGCCGTGCGGTTGCCACTTGCCATCGCGCCAACGGCCTGCTCGGCAATTGCCGTCGTCACATAACCGTCCCAGGCGCTTGCACCCACTCGCACACCCCTGGCAATTCCATCTACCCACGCCTGCATCTGCCGTCGATAAGCCTCGGCAAAGCGGGGCACCCAGTTTGGGGCATAGCTCAGGCCGCCGTGCCCGCCATTGTTCACGGTAATACTGGCCGGAGGCACCATCTCGACTGTTCCTGAGCGCCCGACGATCTGCGCATAGACGTGATAGCCATATCCGGCATTGATGTTCACCTCGGTGGAGACCACCGTCCCTGCATCGGTGCGCATGGTAATCATCAAGGGATCATCGCCCGGCGCCGCAGAAACTTGAACGTCTGCCATCTCCTCACCCAGAAGGAACCGCGAGATGTCGATCTCGTGGACGAAGGAGTTGGTGATCGTCATGGCGCCGGTGAACCAGTCCGGAGCCGACACGTTGCGGTGGATATTGTGCAAGATCACAGCCCTGCCGATCCGACCGGACTGAAGTGCAGCCCTCATCTCGACATAGGCCGGATCGAACCGACGCATGAAGCCGACCGTCACCAATGCCCGCCCGCCTGCGACCTCCGCCTCGACGATGGTCAGCCCCTCCGCCGCACTGGCGGCAATAGGCTTTTCGCAAATGACTGGCTTGCCCAAGGCAATACTCGCCCGCGTATAGTTCGAATGGGTGGCATCCGGCGAAGCGACGATCACAGCATCCACGTCCGCGATCAATGCGAGGGCGTCGGTAAAGACACGCGCGCCGCATGCCACCACCTCCGCCCGCTCCACCGCCACATCACACACCCCTGCAAGGCAGGCTCCCGAGATCTCCTCACGTAACAGCCGCGCATGTTCTGCGCCCATCACACCTGTCCCGATAACCCCGACCCGAAGCATCACGCCACCTCGATCCAGCGCTGCTCTCGCGAAGACGTCTGTATGGCTTGCACCAGCGTCTGAATGCGCAGGCCCTTGCGGAAGTTGAAGGGCTCTGGCGATATCCCGGCTATTGCGTTGATATAGCCCGCGACCTCGATCGCCTTCAGATCGTTGAAGCCAAGCTGGTGGCCCGGAGCTACGCAAAACAAGCCATATGGCGCATGGTCCGGCCCCGCCTCAATCCGACGGAAACCCTGTCGTCCCTTGGCGTCATCTGTCGAGAAGAAGTTCAGCACGTTGAAATGTTCCTGACTGAAGGCCAGCGCGCCCTTTGTGCCATATACCTCGAAATCATGCTGCATCTTGCGTCCGGTAGCGATCCAGTTTCCCTCGATCGAGCCTGTCGCACCAGTCTCGAACCGGATGAACGCACGCCCTACGTCATCGACCTCCACCGCCTTGCGCCCACCACGTCCGTCCGGGCGCTCTGCGATCATGGTCACGCAATCTCCCATGACACGATTGATCGGGCCGCACAGGAACTCTGCCGTGGCCAATGCATGACTGCCGATGTCGGCCAAGGCGCCGCCGCCTGCCGGATCATGGCGAAAGGTGAACTGGCCGTTCGGATCAGCCATATAGTCCTCGCAATGAATCCCGCGATAGCCTCGGATCTCTCCCAACTCACCCGCAGTGATCATCTCGCGCGCCAGCCCCAGCATCGGGTTGCAAAGGTAGTTGAACCCCACTTGCGTCTTGATGCCCTTCGCCTCTGCCGCGTCGGTCATTTCGCGAGCGTCAGTCGCCAGCGGAGCCAATGGCTTTTCGCAATACACATGTTTGCCGGCCGCGATGGCTGCAAGCGACATTTCCTTGTGCAGTGCGTTGGGCGCGGTGATCGACACAAGATCGATCTCTGGGTTGGCGACAATATCGCGCCAGTTTGCCGTAGCATGTACAAAGCTCAGCGTTTGCGCCGCGCGCGCTGCGGCCTCTGGCGTGATGTCTGCGACGGTATGCAGCACAAG
>JBATMT010000226.1:0-12809 GCA_049289975.1 Paracoccaceae bacterium
AGCTGGATTTCGCCACCGGCGCCATGCTTCTTCTTGTTCAGGTTGTTCAGCACAGCCGGAGTCAGGATGTAGCGACCGATGACCGCGAGATTCGACGGAGCCTCATGCGCCTTCGGTTTCTCGACCATACCTTTGACCGATACCAGCGACCCCATGTTCTCCTGGATGTCGAGCACTCCGTAGGACGAGGCCTTGTCTGCCGGGACTTCCATGGCCGCAACCATGTTTCCGCCGGTTTCCTGATAGGCTTCGACCATCTGCTGGAGGCAGGGCTTTTCGGCGGCGATCACGTCGTCGGGCAGGATGACTGCAAACGGCTCGTCGTCTGAAATCAGGCGTTGTGCGCACCAGACAGCATGGCCAAGGCCAAGCGCCTTGTGCTGGCGGATATAGGCGATGGCGCCCGAGTCCATGTACGTGTCGCGCAGAACCTGAAGCAGGTCTTCCTTGCCGGCGCGTTCGAGGTTCGCCTCAAGCTCGTGGGCGTGGTCGAAGTAGTCCTCAAGCGCGCCTTTGCCGCGCGAGGTCACAAAAATGAATTCCTTGATGCCGGCGGCGCGCGCCTCGTCGATGGCATACTGGATGAGCGGACGATCCACCAAAGTCATGATCTCTTTCGGGATCGACTTGGTCGCAGGGAGGAACCGCGTTCCCAGGCCTGCCACCGGGAAAATTGCCTTCGTTACCTCACGCTTCATCATTCGCACCTTTTGTCGCTGCTGTGCAGCATGGAACAGATTTATACATTTAATGCCATGCTCGGTATTCGAACAAGACTTGGGCCTCTTTAAGGCAGTTTACCGTCTCTTCACGGGGAAATATGCTTCAAAATACGCCATTTCCAGAGGATAGTGGAAGAACGAGAAACTACAAAGTCAGGATTTCCAGAAGCCTCGGCGGTTTATCTCTTCTTCGCGCTTGCAGCGTGCGGAAAATCGCCAGAATCGCCACAAGGGGTCCGACCGTAGTGATTTTCCGAACAGCCCACCCGTCTGAAGCCAGTAGCCGTCCGGCAAAAAGCGCAACCTGTGGAAGAGCGCGGTCGGGCTGAGGCGAATCACACGGGCTATGCCGCCGGATTCGACATGGGCCTTCGCGTCACGATGGAGCCTTTTGGATTGCCAGACGCGCCCACGGAAAGTCTGCACCTGCCTTGCGGGCGACGGCCATTCGCTGAACACGCCCTGCGGCACACCGAGTGATGCAAGCGGTGCAAGATCGCGCGCCGAGCCGTCACGAAACCCTGCCGCCAGACTGGCCATCAGCCGGGTTCCTTCGTCGGCCGTAATCTTGCCAGTCTTCGTCAGCGTCGCCACCTTGAACTCCTCGTGCCGGGTTATGCGAGCCTCGCCCGCCGCCAGTTCGACCGTGGTCAGGTTCTGGCGTCGCAGGGTCAACGCAGTACTGGCCCCGATGTTCCATAGGCTCACCGGGGTGCGATCCGCTCGTCGTATCGCGCTCTGTGCCTTCGTATGGTGAACGCGCGCCATCGGGACAACGGCAACGCGCGCGCCTTCTGCGGCAAGGCGCAGGTTCAACTCCGTCTCGTCGAGGTAATAGGCAAGGTTTGGATCGAAGCCCCCCAATCGCGTCAGCACTTCACGCCGATAGGCGCAATTCACGCCCTTGATCTCGATGGCACGGTCTGGTGCTGCGCGATGAAGACTTGCGCGGTCCGGCGGCACATCAAGCACCCCGTAGGTCAGAGAACGGTCAACGGTGCCTGCCGTCCACTCAAAGGAAAAGCCATTGGCACCGACAACGAAGCCCCCTGAAGCCAAGACGTCCGGGTTCGAAAATGGCTCCGCAAGATGATACAGCCACAAGGGCTCTGCCACTGCGTCATCGTCGATAAAGGCAACGACCTCGCCGGCGGCCAGCACGATGCCGGCATTTCGTGCAGCCGAAATGTTTGGCTCGTCAAAGGGCACCAGCCGTGCCGGAAAGTCCGAGGCCACCTTTAGCCCGGCAGTGTTGGATACGACGATCACCTCGAACGGTCGGTAGTCGAGTTGCGAGAGCGATGTAAGGCAGCGGGCGAGTTCAGCCGGGCGGTCGCGCGATACAACGATCACGCTGACCGAAAGGCTCATGCCATCCCCATCTCGGCCATCATCGCCTCGATCCGTGGCACGTCGGAGGGATTGTTCAGTTCCCAGAACTGGCGGCCATTGGCCTTCACCTCGACACACAGAACCGAGCGACCGTTTTCCATGAAGCGGAGTTGTTCGAGCCCTTCGAGCGTTTCCAGCGGCCCCGTCTCCCACTTGACGTAGTCCGCCAGCGCCTTGGGCCGATAGGCATAGACACCGACATGGTGAAAGACCGGGGTATCCTCCGAGTCCTTGTAGACTCTGGACGTGAAGGGAACGACCTCCTTGGAGAAATAGAGCGCCTTGTGGTCACGGGCGAATACGGCGGTGGTGCCTCCGACCCGGCCATGCCTGCGATCTTCCAGAAAACCGTTCAGCGCCCGGCCATCGCAACGAAGGACTGGTGTGGCCACGTCGGCCTTCGGGTTGGCTGCCATGCCGCGCACGAGGTCTTCGATGAACCAAGCTGGCGTCAGAGGCGCGTCACCTTGAAGGTTCACCACAAGATCGTATTTCCAGCCCAGCACCGCCTGCGCCTCGGCGCAGCGTTCGGTGCCGTTACCGCACTTTTCCGAGGTCATTACCACCTCTGCCCCGAAGCTTTCGGCATGGCGGCGGATGCGTTCGTCGTCAGTGGCCACGACCACACGGTCGACGCCGCGCACCTGCATGGCGGCATCCCAACTGCGGCGGATCAAGGTGCGGGTCTGCCCGCCCTCGCCCTTCAATTCGACAAGCGGTTTGCCGGGATAGCGGGTCGAGGCATAGCGGGCGGGAATGACGATGAGGACTGACACTATTTCACCAGAAGAACGCCGGGAGCATAGGCGATGAAGAATGGGTTTTCGAAACCGGGTTTGCCGTACGTGAAGGTCGAATGGTCATCGAACCGCACCATCTGGCCGCCCGCACCGCGCAGAACCGCGTCACCTGCCGCCGTGTCCCATTCCATCGTGCGACCAAGGCGCGGATAGAGGTCGGCTTCGCCGGTCGCCACTAGGCAGAACTTCAGCGACGACCCCGCGCTTGTCATGTCGCGCACGGCGTATTGGGCAATGTAGTCGTCGGTTGCCTGATCGCGGTGCGATTTCGACGCCACCACCATCAGCGCGCGATTGTCCGGGACCGACACTGACAGCGGCACTTGCTGGCCCATATGGTGCTTGTCGAACGCACCCTTCTCCTCGACGGCGCGACCATCGGCGAGTGTGTAGAAAAGCCGCTCCTTGGCGGGGGCATAGACCACCCCGCGCAGCGGAACGCCGTTTTCCACATAGGCAATGTTCACGGTGAAATCGCCGCGGCGTTGGACGAACTCCTTGGTGCCATCAAGCGGATCGACAATCAGGAACGTGCTTGCCGTCTGAGCATGGCTTGCCGCCTGCTCCTCGGTCACGATGGCGATTGCCGGGAACGCTTCGGCCAAACCTTCAGAAATCAGTGCGTCGGCGGCTTCGTCGGCGGCCGTGACCGGGCTTGCGTCGGACTTCGACCGCACCTCGAAATCGGGCGAATTGTAGATTTCCATGATCCGGTCGCCGGCCAGAAGCGCCAGATGCCGCATCACAATCGTCAAACGCTCGAAATCCACGTCAATTCTCCTGAAGTCCGGTACCCGAAGCGCAAGCCGGTTGCTGGCCCGCTGCCACGCCCTTATGATGCCACACTAAGGGAACAGCAAGGATTCCGGTACCATATGGTGCCGACAGCACGCCCGGCAGGCGAAAAGTTACCAGATGTTCAGGATTGAGCCGAAGCGGAAAACGAAGCTGATGGCGGCGATGGAGATCGCCGAAGTGACCTATCACGCCACGGTTCGATCGGCGCGGGGCAACCATTCCAACGCCTTGTTCGGGCTGATGTTCAACATCCTCTACTCGGCCATCTTCATCATCGCGCTCTATGTGACGATGACCCTTCTGGGCTGGCGCTCAAACACCTTTCGCGGCGACTTTGTGTTGTTTCTGATCACCGGGGTCAGTTCCTACATGACCTACAACAAGACCATGAAGTCGGTTTACTCGTCGGAAGGCCCCGTCTCGGCCATGATGCTGCATGCACCGATGAACACGATGGTGACAATCGCCTCGGCGGCGCTGTCATCGCTTTACATTCAGGTCCTGACGATCATCGTGATTCTGTTCGTCTACCATGTCGTGTTCACGCCAATCACCATCAACGATCCCCGTTTTGCGGTTACCATGCTGCTGGCAGCGTGGATCTTTGGCATCGCGACCGGGCTCTCGCTTCTGGCACTGAGACCGTGGGCGCCCAAGTTGGCACCTCTGCTGTTGGCCATCGTCTCGCGCGTCAACATATTCGCTTCGGGCAAGATGATGGTTGGCAACCAGTTGAGCTTCACGCTGTTGCATCTCTTCAGCTGGAACCCGCTGTTTCACATCATCGACCAACTGCGGGGGGCGGTGTTTCTGAACTACAACCCGCGCAACTCCTCGATTCCCTATATCTTCTGGGTGTCTTTCACGCTGATTGCGATTGGCCTCATGGGCGAGTTCTTCGCCCGCAAGCGGGTGTCGATCAGCTGGTTCGCACGCTGAACGGCTTCATGTGACGACCCGCAAGGTCAGGTTGATCCGGCCCGGACCATCCAGGAGCGTCGAGGTTCCCGGCGCAGTCCGGTCCACCCCATGATAGGCGAGCCTTGCCTCCCCGCCGAGGATCAGCACATCGCCAGAGCGCAACCAGACGCTTTGCGTCGGGCCGCCACGTACCGTACTGCCGATGCGAAAAAGACCATCATCGCCAAGACTGACCGACAGAACCGGCCAGCGAAAGTCGGCCTCGTCCTTGTCCTGATGCAGACCCATGCGCGCACCGGGGCCGTACCAGTTGATCAGGCAACAGTCCGGCTCACGCTCTGCGCTGCAAAGCACCCGCCAGATTTCAAGCACCGCATCCGGGATCGGCGGCCACGCGCTGCCCGAAGGATGGCGGTCGATGTAGCGATAGCCCTTGCGGTCTGAATACCAGCCAAAACGCCCGGCAGAGGTCATTCGCACACTCATCGGCTTGCCCCACCCGGTGAGCGGCGAAAACAGCGGCGCGCGGGCAATCAGGCCGCGCAACTCGGCGACAAGCGCGCTTTGAGCGGCCCGATCCAGCCAGCCCTCGAAAAGCGATGCGCCACCGATCACGGCCGTAGGGGCTGGCGGCGTGACGGAACCTTGCCGATCATTCGACTTTTCCAAGAAATCATCCCCGTCTTTACCTTGTCAGGCTGCTTGCAGCCCTTCCCTACGGTGCCTATATACGCCCGGAAGCCGATCGGGGGAGACCCCGGTCTTAAGTATGGGATCAGGGGGCAGAGGCCGCTGTCGGGTCTGCACTCCATAACATCGCCGAAGGAAGAGGTACTACTATGGCTAAAGTCATCGGGATTGACCTTGGGACCACGAACTCCTGCGTCGCCATCATGGATGGGTCGCAGCCGAGGGTCATCGAGAATGCCGAAGGGGCGCGCACCACGCCCTCCGTTGTCGGTTACACCGACAATGAACGTCTGGTTGGTCAGGCCGCAAAGCGTCAGGCCGTCACCAACCCCACCAACACCATTTATGCCGTCAAGCGTCTGATCGGCCGCCGCGTCACTGACGCCGAAGTCGAGAAGGACCGGAAGCTGGTTCCTTACTCGATCGTCGACGGCGGTAACGGCGACGCTTGGGTTGAAGTCCGTGGCGAGAAATACTCGCCCGCGCAGGTTTCGGCCGTCACGCTGCAAAAGATGAAGGAAACCGCCGAGTCCTATCTTGGCGAACCCGTCACGCAGGCCGTCATCACGGTTCCGGCCTATTTCAACGACGCCCAGCGTCAGGCCACCAAGGATGCGGGCAAGATCGCCGGTCTGGAAGTGCTGCGCATCATCAACGAGCCGACCGCTGCGGCGCTGGCCTATGGTCTGGACAAGAAAGAGACCAAGACCATTGCCGTCTATGACCTTGGCGGCGGTACGTTCGACATCACCATCCTCGAGATCGACGACGGCCTGTTCGAAGTGAAATCCACCAACGGCGACACGTTCCTTGGCGGTGAAGACTTCGACATGCGCATCGTCAACTATCTGGCTGACGAGTTCAAAAAAGAACACGGCGTCGACCTGACCAAAGACAAGATGGCGCTCCAGCGCCTGAAGGAAGCTGCTGAAAAAGCCAAGATCGAGCTTTCTTCGAGCCAGCAGACCGAAATCAACCAGCCGTTCATCTCGATGGACATGAAGTCGGGCACCCCGCTTCACCTGGTGATGAAGCTGACCCGCGCCAAGCTGGAAAGCCTTGTCGGCGATCTGATCAAGAAGTCGATGAAGCCCTGCGAAGCCGCGCTGAAAGATGCCGGCCTGTCGAAAGGCGACATTGACGAGGTGGTTCTGGTCGGCGGGATGACCCGTATGCCGCGCGTGATCGAGGAAGTGACGAACTTCTTCGGCAAGGACCCGCACAAGGGCGTGAACCCGGACGAAGTCGTGGCGCTTGGCGCAGCGATTCAGGCTGGCGTTCTGCAAGGCGACGTCAAGGACGTGGTCCTTCTCGACGTGACGCCGCTGTCGCTGGGTATCGAAACGCTGGGCGGTGTCTTCACCCGCCTGATCGACCGTAACACCACGATCCCGACCAAGAAGTCGCAGATCTTTTCGACGGCTGAAGACAATCAGAACGCCGTGACGATCCGTGTCTTCCAGGGCGAGCGTGAAATGGCGGCGGACAACAAGCTTCTGGGTCAGTTCAACCTTGAAGACATCCCGCCCGCCCCGCGCGGCCTGCCGCAGATCGAGGTGACGTTCGACATCGACGCCAACGGTATCGTTTCGGTTGGCGCCAAGGACAAGGGCACCGGCAAGGCGCAGAACATCACGATCCAGGCTTCGGGCGGTCTGTCCGACGACGAGATTGAAAAGATGGTCCGCGACGCCGAGGCCAATGCCGAAGGCGACAAGAAGCGCAAGGAACTGGTGGAAGCCAAGAACCAGGCCGAAAGCCTCATCCACTCGACCAAGAAGTCCCTCGAAGAGCATGGCGACAAGGTCGATGGCTCGACTGTCGAGGCGATCGAACTGGCGATGGGCGCGCTGGAAGAGTCGCTGAAGACCGAGGACGCAGGCAAGGTCAAAGGTGGCATCCACAACCTGACCGACGCTGCGATGAAGCTGGGCGAGGCCATCTACAAGGCCACGCAGGCCGAAGGCGGCAAGTCCGATGACGAAGGCAACCCGCGCGATGTCGATGACGACATCGTCGATGCCGACTTCGAAGATCTGGGCGAAGACAAGAAACGTCGGTAATCGGCCGGAATCACCGGGGCCGACCTGAGTAAGCTCGGGTCGGCCTGCGCGTTTCCCCAAGGGATGCATCATGGCAAAGCGCGATTTCTACGAGGTTCTGGGCATTGCGCGCGGAGCCTCGGCAGACGAGATAAAGAAGGCTTATCGCTCCAAGGCGAAAGAGCTTCACCCCGACCGCAATCAGGATAACCCGACGGCCGAGGCCCAGTTCAAGGAAGTCAACGAGGCGTACGAGTGCCTTAAGGACGAACAGAAGAAGGCCGCCTATGACCGGTTCGGCCATGCTGCGTTTGACGGTGGCATGGGCGGTGGTCCGCGCGGACCGCAAGGCAATGGCGACTTCGCGAGCGCCTTCTCGGACGTGTTCGAAGATCTGTTCGGCGATTTCATGGGTGGCCGGGGCGGCGGTGGCGGCGGTCGCACGCGTGCGGCGCGCGGCTCTGACCTGCGGTACAACATGCGGGTCACGCTCGAGGAGGCCTACAAAGGCGTCCAGAAGACCATCAACGTGCCGACCGCCCTTAATTGCACTGCCTGCAGTGGTACAGGGGCCGAAGGCGGCTCGGAGCCGCAGACCTGTCCGACCTGCGCAGGCATGGGCAAGGTGCGTGCGCAGCAGGGCTTCTTTACGGTCGAGCGGACCTGCCCGACTTGTAACGGGGCCGGGCAGATCGTCAAGAATCCGTGCAAGGTCTGTCGTGGCGCGGGCCGCGTCGAAAAGGACCGCTCGCTGTCGGTGAATATCCCGGCTGGAGTGGAAACCGGCACGCGCATCCGTCTGGGTGGCGAAGGTGAAGCCGGAATGCGCGGCGGCCCTGCGGGTGATCTTTATATCTTCATCGAGGTCAAGGAACACGCGATCTTCCAGCGCGACAGCGTGAACCTTTACTGTCGGATCCCGGTTTCGATGGCGACAGCAGCCCTTGGCGGCGAGGTCGAAGTGCCAACCATCGACGGTGGCCGCAGCATGGTGAAGGTCCCGGCAGGCAGCCAGACTGGCAAGCAGATGCGCCTGCGCGGCAAGGGTATGCCCGCCCTTCGTGGCGGTGGCAGCGGTGACATGCTGATCGAGGTTGCGGTGGAAACGCCGATCAACCTGACCACACGCCAGCGCGAGCTGCTGCGTGAGTTCGAAGCATTGAGCGAAAACAACAACCCGGAGGCTTCGTCCTTCTTCTCGAAGGTCAAGAACTTCTGGGACGGTATGACGAAGTGACAGGCCCCGGCCCGTCTCTTTCGCTGAAAGACCGCATTCGTGATCAGGCACTGGCCGAGGGTTTTGCCGCCCTCGGCTTTTGTCGTCCTGACGCCATTCCCGAGGCCGCCGGACGGCTGGCCGAGTTTGTGGCCGACGGCCGTCATGGCCAGATGGGGTGGATGGAGGAGCGGATGCACTGGCGCGGCAATCCGGCCGGGCTTTGGCCCGAGGCGCGCACTGTCATCATGCTGGCCGAACCCTACACCCCGCCGGGCGATCCGCTGGAGGTTCTTCAGCACAGGGACCGCGCCGCGATCAGTGTCTATGCTGGCGGAAAGGACTATCACGATCTGGTCAAGAAGCGCCTGAAACGGCTCGGTCGCTGGCTGATTGATCAGGCAGGCGGCGAGATCAAGGTATTCGTTGATACTGCCCCGGTTATGGAAAAACCGCTGGCTCAGGCAGCGGGCCTGGGCTGGCAGGGCAAGCACACCAATCTTTTGTCGCGTGATCTTGGAAGCTGGTTCTTTCTTGGCGCTATTTTTACCACGCTGGAGGTCGAGCCTGACGCGCCCGAGGTCAGCCATTGCGGGTCTTGCACGGCGTGTCTCGACATATGTCCGACACGCGCCTTTCCGGCACCCTACCAACTCGACGCGCGGCGCTGCATTTCGTACCTGACGATCGAGCATAAGGGGCCGGTCGACGTAGCTCTCCGCCCCCTGCTTGGCAACCGAATCTATGGCTGCGACGATTGTCTTGCCATTTGCCCATGGAACAAGTTCGCCCAGACTGCGCGCGATTCCGGCTATGCCAGCCGCTTTGCCGAACCGCCGCGACTGGCCGATCTTGTAGCGCTGGACGACGCGGCTTTTCGGGGCTTGTTCTCGGGCAGCCCGATCAAGCGCATTGGGCGAGACCGTTTTGTTAGGAACGTCCTTTACGCAATCGGCAATTCTGCCGACCTGTCACTTGCCGCGGCCGCACAGCCCTTGGCCGCCGACCCCGACCCGACTGTCGCTGATGCCGCGCGTTGGGCCCTTAGCCGGCTTGCTGAAGTCGGTCACGAAGGTCATTGATCGCGTCGCGCAGGGCAAACAGTTGTTCTGCCTCCATGCCACAGCTTTCAAAGATGCAACGCGTCATCTCGCCAGCCTTGCCCTGAAGCGCCTGCCCGGCATCGGTCAGCGCAACGCGCACCTGGCGCTCGTCCACTGAGTCACGGCTTCGGACCAATAGCCCCTGCGCCTCCATCCGTTTCAAGAGGGGGGTCAGCGTGTTCGATTCAAGTTGCAACGCCCGGCCCAGCGCCCCGACCGTTTGATCATCGGTCTGCCACAGGGTCACCAACACCAGATACTGCGGATAGGTCAGGCCCATCTCTGCCAGAAGCGGGGCATACACCCGCTGCATAGCATGGTTGGTCGAATAGAGCGCAAAGCAGATCATATCGGGAAGGGTCGGAGTCATCAGGCACCTCTGGTCCAAAGATAAATCGCACGCGATCAAATCGCAAGAGATTGACACGACTCGATTCCCTGGCTATTAAGTCGTACACGATTAAATCGAACACGATAGGAGACTGAAATGTCCGTTGACCCGAAATATTGGACTGAAGCTCAGGCAACCGGCGGCGGTCGCAACGGCCTGTCGAAACTGGCGTCCGGGATGCTGACCATCACCATGGCATCGCCGAAGGAACTGGGTGGTTCAGGTGCGGGTCATAACCCCGAGGAGCTTTTCGCCCTTGGCTACGCCGCCTGCTATCTGGGCGCGATGCGATTTGCCGCGCAGTCAGAAAAGTTGGGCACTGTTCCCGACGATGCATCGGTCACGGCGAAGGTCGGCATCGGCCCTCGTGCTGAAGGCGGCTTTGGTCTGGCTGTAACGCTGGAAGTCTCACTTCCGGGCGTCGCGAAGGACGTTGCCGAAAAGATCGTCGAGCGCGGCCACTTCATTTGCCCCTACTCGCACATGACCCGCAACGGCCTGACGGTTGAAACCAAACTGGCCTGACGCTTGCGCCTTTCCCCTTCGGTGCTAGGCTCACGCCGAACCACGGGAGGGGACAATGGCAGACCGGCTCAAAGGCAAGATCGCACTCATATCGGGCGGTGCAACCGGCTGCGGTGCCGCCGCTGCCCGCCTGTTTGCTGCCGAAGGCGCAGCAGTCGGCATCATTGACCGCAACGACCGTGACGGCGCCGCCCTTGCGGCCGAGCTGGTCAGGGCCGGGCATCGCGCGAGTTTCGCCAAAGCCGATGTGTCGAAGAAATCCGAGGTCGAGGGCGCAGTCGCCCTGATCGTCTCGGCACTTGGCCCGATCAACGTTCTGTTCAATCACGCAGGCACCATCGTCATCAAACCCTTCCTCGAAACCGAGGAAGAGGATTGGGACATGCTTTTCGACGTGAACGTCAAATCGATGTACCTGATGACCCGTGCGGTGCTTCCGCACATGCTTGCGCAGGGCAAGGGTGCCATCGTCTGCACCTCATCGATCTCGGCGGTCTACGCCACCCCGATGGAAGTACTCTATGACGCGACCAAGGGCGCCTGCCACATGTTCGCCCGCGCCATCGCTGTCGAGTTCCGTGACCGTGGTATCCGCTGCAATGCGGTCTGCCCCGGCTTCATCGAAACGCCGCACGGTCTCCGCGAGGTCAAGGAGCTGACCGCCCACGGCATCGACGTGTCGGAAGACGCGATCCGCGCGGCTCAGGGACGGCTTGGCAAGCCCGAGGATATTGCGCGCGCCGCGCTCTACCTTGCGTCGGACGATGCCGAGTTCGTCAATGGCGCGCAGCTTTTCGTGGACAATTGCTTTAGCGCCGTCTGACCAGCAGCGGGTTCGCGCCACAATGACGGCCTCGGACCAGAACGCTTGGCAAATGGCGCGATTCGGGCGCAAGCTGATCCTCGCTGCACACGTCACATATTCGCAGGGGGAAAGCATGACCCGCCATCTGATTGACAACCGGCCTGTTAGCGACGGCGGCCGGGTCAGGAACTATCTTCGGATCGAGCGCGACAGTGGCGACGAGGGAAGCCACACGGCCTCGCGCCAACTGCACCAGCGCCCCGAAGATCGCCTGTCTGCCGCAAGGGCGAAGAACTATTACCGGATTGATCGCGGCCACACGGCCTGAGACGACAGTTCCGAAACGAAAGGCGCGCCCGGTTGGGCGCGCCTTTGTCGTTTCAGGGTTGGTCGCCCTCAGGCGCGCACGAGCCGGTCATACTCGGCAACCACGCGTTTGGTCAGGTCGCCTACCGTGAAGTTGAAGTCGCCGATCTGGCCAACGGGCGTTACCTCGGCGGCAGAGCCGGTCAGCCAGCACTGTTCGAAGCTCGACAGTTCCTCGGGCATGATGTGGCGTTCGTGAACCTTGATCTGCATGTCCTTCAGCATCTGGACTACGGTCTGGCGTGTCAGTCCGTTCAGGAAGCAATCAGGCTTCGGAGTGTGAACCTCGCCGTCCTTGACGAAGAAGATGTTCGCCCCGGTCGCCTCGGCCACATAGCCGCGATAGTCGAGCATCATGGCGTCGGAGCAGCCCTTGGCCTCGGCGGCATGCTTTGACATGGTGCAGATCATGTAAAGGCCAGCCGCCTTTGCCTCTGACGGGATGGTCAGCGGATCGGGGCGGCGCCATTTGGCGATGTCGAGTTTCGCGCCCTTCATCTTGGCGTCGCCGTAGTAGTTGCCCCACTCCCACGCCGCGACGGCCATGCGCACCGGGTTCTTGCGCGCCGCAACGCCCATGTCCTCGCCAGCGCCACGCCACGCGATTGCGCGGATATAGGCGTTGGTCCAGCCGTTCGCTTTCAGCACTTCCTCTTTTGCCGCGACGATCTGATCGACGGTATAGGGGATTTCCATATCCATCAGGCGACCCGATTTCAGCAGACGCTCCGCATGTTCGCGGGTCTTGAAGATCTTGCCTTCATAGCAACGCTCGCCCTCGAACACCGAGGACGCATAATGCAGCGCATGGGTCAGGATATGGACCTTCGCATCCCGCCATTCGACAAGCTTGCCGTCCATCCAGATTTTGCCGTCACGATCTTCATAGGAACCGGCCATCGCGCCCTCCACCTTTCGGGTTTTTCGATTATTGCGCGCCTTAGGTCCGTTTCGGACATAATATTGCGCAAATGATGTCATTCGGTAGCAATTGATTCTTGGAAAGTCAACATCGCTGACATAATATCCGTTTGGCGC
>JBATMT010000227.1:0-8809 GCA_049289975.1 Paracoccaceae bacterium
CGGTGAGATTCGAACTCACGACCTTCCGCCCCCCAGACGGACGCGCTAACCAGGCTGCGCCACGGCCCGACGCGGCGGTGTATAGGCTGATTGAAGGGTAGGGGGCAAGCGACAAAACGCATTTCGAACAGTCAGCCGATTGCGTCTACTGCGACCGGGTTTCTTCTTCCGCGGCACGCTTGCGGTGAAGCTCCACCAGACGGCCATAGACGGCGCGTAACTCTTCGCGGCGCTCGCCTGCCCGGTATGTCGTCATGGCTCTCAGCATGGCCGCAGCGGGGATCGGAGCATCTATCGCGGGCGCAACCTCGCGGTAGCTGCCGGGATCAATCGTGCGCGTCAGCTTGGCCTGCTCTTCGCGTTCCTTTTGCAGGTAGGCCCGCGCCAGCGAATTCGGCGTCTGCGAACTGCGTGGCGGTGCGGGGCCATCCCAACGTGTCGACAACGCTGCGGGTCCGCGGCTGAACAGGTCGTTCACGGGCGCATTCTCTGCAGCAGGCGTGTCTTCAGGATCGGGTAAAAGCGCGTCGCCCGGTTCGGCGGCCTCCGGCGATGGCGCATCCGGCCAAACAGAGCTTTCCGACATCAGCTGATCGATATCCTCGTCGATCCCTGCTGACTGGTCGAACTCGTCCGTGGGTTCCGCAATAGGCTCGTCAAATGCCAGTCCCGCAAAGCTTGCAACGTGCTTGACCCCATGCTCGCGCAGGATCTTCTGCACACCGCGTATGGTCAGGCCATCTTCGTGAAGGAGTTTCTTTATTCCACCCAGCAGGGCAACATCGGCTGGCCGGTAATAGCGCCGACCGCCAGCCCGCTTGACGGGTTTTACCTGTGCAAAGCGGCTTTCCCAGAAGCGAAGGACATGCGCGGGCGTCTCAAGAAAATCGGCGACCTCGCTGATCGTTCGAAACGCATCGGCCGATTTCGACATTCAGCTTGCCTCAGCGCTTGTTGCCGGCTGCCACGCGGTCTTTCATCAGATGCGAAGGACGGAATGTCAGGACACGGCGGGGATGGATTGGCACTTCGTCACCCGTCTTCGGGTTACGACCGACGCGCGCCGACTTCGAGCGCACGGAAAAGGTGCCGAAGGAAGAGATCTTGACGGTCTCTCCGGCGACAAGGGCATCCGACATATGCTGAAGGACAGCCTCGACCAGAAGAGCGGATTCATTCCGCGACAGACCCACCTCGCGGTAGACAGACTCGCTCAGATCCATGCGCGTCAAAGTCTTTTCGCTCATCTATTCCCCCTGTGGCTGTTCACGCCGTTCACGAGAAGATGAGGGGTTTGATTTTACGAGTCAATATCAATGACTTGTAGGCAGGTTTTCAGGCGCTGAATCACCAGCGCAGGACGACGGCGCCCCATGCCAGTCCGCCGCCGATCGCTTCTGTTACCAACAGATCACCCGTCTTGATCTGGCCACGTGCCTTGCCCACCGAAAGTGCCAGCGGGATTGACGCGGCAGAGGTATTGCCGTGGTCTTGTACCGTCACCACCACCCGCTCCATGGGAACCTGCATCCGTTTTGCGGTACCCTCGATGATGCGGATATTGGCCTGATGTGGGACGATCCAATCGACATCCTCGCCGCTCAACCCGGCCTTTTCGAGAGCAGAATGAGCGGTTTGTGTAAGCTTTTCAACGGCATGGCGGAAGACTTGATTGCCTTGCATCCGCAACAGGCCGGCCTTGCCCGTCGTGGAAACGCCGCCATCGACATACAGCAATTCGCGGTAGGTGCCATCGCTGTGCAGATCGGTGGACAGGATGCCGCGATCCGCAGCGCTGCCGTCGCCGTCCTGCCGTTCGACGATCAGCGCCCCGGCGCCGTCACCGAACAGAACGCTTGTCGTCCGGTCAGACCAGTCAAGAATCCTGCTGAACGTTTCGGCACCAATGACCATGACCCGATTGGCCTGTCCCGACAGAATCAGCGCGTTGGCGTTCGACAGCGCAAACACGAAACCCGCGCAGACGGCCTGAACATCAAAGGCGAAACCGGTCGTCATGCCGATCTTGGCCTGAACCATAGTGGCGACAGAGGGAAAGGTGTAGTCGGGCGTCGATGTTGCGACGATGATCGCATCCAGATCGCTGGCCAGCAAACCGGCGTCCGCAAGTGCGGCCTTCGCTGCTGCTGCGCCAAGGTCCGACGTAGCTTCGCCTTCGGCTGCAAAATGCCGTCGTTCGATTCCCGTCCTGCTTCGGATCCATTCGTCAGTGGTATCGACCTGACCTTCGAATTCGGAGTTGGGAACCACGCGCGCGGGCAAATAGTGGCCCACGCCCCGCACAACGGCACGTATTGTCATTCAAACTTTCCGTTTTCGTCCCTGCCACCCATCGGGGCATCCTGCCCCGGAGCAGCGATAGAGGCAAGACGTGCTGACAACCGATCGGTGAACCCCGATGCAGCCAGTCGCCGCGCCAATTGAATTGCCGCCGACACACCTGTCGCGTCGGCGGAACCGTGCGATTTGACCACCGTTCCGTTCAGGCCCAGAAACACTCCGCCGTTGACGCGGCGCGGATCGATCCGCCGTTGCAGGCGCTTGAGTGAATTGAGTGCCAGCAGCGCCGCGATCTTCGACAGGAAGGTGGCGTTGAATGCTTCCTTCAGGAAGTCGCCGACGAGTTTCGCCGTGCCTTCGCCGGTTTTCAACGCGATATTCCCGGTGAAGCCGTCTGTCACGATCACGTCGACCCGCCCTGACGGAAGGTCGCTGCCTTCGACAAATCCCACATAGTCGAACCCTCCGGCCGCCGATGCCGCCTCGACCAGCGCCTGAGCCTCTTTCAGTTCGGCCCGGCCCTTGTGCTCTTCGGTGCCGACGTTCAGCAGGCCCACCCGCGGACGCGCAAGGCCAAGTCCGTTGCGGGCATAGGAGGCGCCCATCATTGCATATTGAACGAGGTCCGGCGCATCCGCCTTGATATCGGCCCCCACGTCGAGCATCACCGCAAAGCCCTGCGGGGCGCGTGACGGCCACAGGCAGGCAATAGCCGGACGGTTGACCCCCGGCAGCTTCCTGAGCCGCAGCATCGACACAGCCATCAGCGCGCCAGTATTGCCGCACGACACGGCTGCCTGCGCGCGGCCATCCTTGACGGCATTTATGGCAGACCACATCGACGTGTCCTGCCCGTGCCGCATCACCTGGCTTGGCTTGTCTTCCATCGTGACCACGCCATCGGCATGGCAAACGGTTGTGCGGCCCGAAAGCTCGGGCTTCTTAGCCAGCAACGGGCCAAGCTCGGCCTCGCGGCCATGAACCATGAATTCCAGATCGGGGCAGGCCGCCAATGCTTCCGCCATGCCAGCAACAACGGCGACCGCACCGCGATCGCCGCCCATTGCATCCACCGAAATGACGATTCGGCCTGGCTCAGCGTTCTGCTGGCTCTGCGCGCGGCCCTCACCCGTGGGGTTGAGACTCTCTGACATCGTCAGGACCGCTTGCGCGGCCTCAGGCCGCTGCGTCGTCCAGATCGACTTCCGCCGTCTGAGCCACAATTTCCCGACCGTCATAATGACCACAAGCGCCGCAAACGTGGTGCGGACGCTTGAGTTCGCCGCAGTTCGGGCATTCGTTCGGGTTTGCAGCAACCAGCGCATCGTGCGCGCGGCGCATATTGCGGCGTGACCGCGTGGTGCGGTTCTGAGGGACAGCCATGTCACAACCTCGGTTATTGGGAGCCTAAGCCCCGGTTTTCCAAGGGTTTCGTCACTGGTTGCCGTATTGCCACCGGGAGAGAACCCAAGATTCATGCGAGGCCGGGAACATACTGTGATTCCGGCCATGTGCAAGCCTTTTCTGACCGATTTCGCCAACTGCACCGGCACCGACATACGCCGTTTGCCGATACAACCCTGACTTGATCACTCCTTGCCCTTTTGCCCGTCCTTCAGAAGCTTTGCAAGGTTTGAAAATGGCTTGATCTTCTCGTCATCCAGCGGTTCCGCATCAGGTGGCGCGGCTATCTCGCCGTCGAAATTCACCCCCGGAGCCCGCGGATACAGTGGCAGGGCAAGAGCAACGGCCTCGGTCAGAATCTGCCCCAGATCAATGGCGTCGCCCAATGGCTCCATCGCATCATCGTCCGGGATTTCGCTTTCCTCATCGTCGGGGTCTTTCCAGTCAGCAACAAACCGCCGCTGGACCTTCTCGGCGATCTTGGTGGGGACGGGGGCCAGCGAAACGACACAGGCCTGCACGACCTCGGCCACCAGTTCTGCTTCCAGGGCATAGTCCGAATGGCCGACGGGGCGGATCTCGCCCTTGAGCCGCACGGCCGGCAGGTCGATCAGATCCAGCATATCTGCAATCTGGCGCCGTTCTTCGGCGCTTGGCACAAGGTCGAACCGGGTCGGTTTGCGCGCCGAAAGCTTCGCGCGCGGGGTGGGTGACGAATAGGGAGTGGTTGTCTTGGACATGCTGCTGCTCGAAAGTTGCCGTCTCTGAGGGATCGCATCGGCCAAAAAATCCGGCCAACCGCGCATCTCGTTGGTGACGAAAGCGGTTCTGTCCTTGTCGGAAGTCCCCGCCATGTTGTAAGCGGAATAGAAGGCTTCTGCCGTCAAGGCAAGCATCGGACAGAACGTGAGGTCGGCAGTGCGGACGAAATCGGGTGTGAGCAGGCTTTTGTCCTGGGTCCGTATTTGCATATGGGGTACTGTGCTGACCGCCATGTGCGCCTGTACGCCAATCTACAGAAATCACGGCTACGTCCCGCGCGACGAAGACCTTGCCGCCGTGAAGGTCGGAGAATCGACGCAAGAGGATGTGGCTTTTGCCGTTGGGCGACCTGCGGCCATTGGCGTGCTGACCGGCTCGGGCTGGTATTATGTCGGCAGCCGCTTCCGTCAGGTTGGCCTCAAGGCACCGCAAGAGATCGAACGTCAGGTCGTCGCCATTTCCTTCGACGACAGTGGCGTTGTCTCGAACGTCGAACGCTTTGGCCTGAAAGACGGCGAAGTCATCGCCATTTCGCGGCGTGTCACCACAAGCAACGTCAAGGGCGTGACTTTCCTGCGCCAGTTGTTGGGTAACATCGGCAATGTCGGTGCCGGGGAACTGCTCAACGCCAATAACTGATCGGTTTGTCCCCGTCGGGACCGTGTGATGAAAACGCTGCTCACCAGCCGCTATCGGGCGCGTCTGGCCCAGACGGGTCAGGACGTGGCAAACGCGCAAGGCCTGCGCGGCCTGATGTTTCGGGGGGCAGACCGCGACGCAGACCGTTTTGACGCGCAGTGCCAGCATCTCATGGTCGAGACGTTGGCCACAGGCAGGCTCATCGCGACCTTGCGTTTTCAGGTGCTGCCCACCGCATCGGACCTTGCCAAGACATATTCAGCCCAGTTCTACGACCTTTCGCGCCTCGGCCTCTGGCCCGGTGCGATGCTCGAACTCGGTCGTTTCTGCGTGGTTCCACGCATCAATGACCCAAACATCTTGCGTCTGGTATGGGCATTCCTGACGCAGGTGGTTGATCAGAACCAAATCGGCCTGCTCTTTGGTTGCACCTCGTTCGCCCGCGCCGACGAAGCTGTTGACCCGGCAATCTTCGACGCCTTGGCGCAGCACATAGGTCCGTCAGTCTGGTGGCCAGACGTCACAGCGCCCGAGTGTGTCAGGCTGTCTGCTCTCGGCGGCGCCAACGCGGCCCAAGGAGACGCAAGGGCTCTTAATTCCCAGTCCCCGCTGCTGCAAGGCTACCTTGGGCTTGGTGGCTGGATTTCGGACCATGTGGTGATTGACCGCGATCTCGGAACCATGCTGGTCTTTACCGCTCTGGAGGTCGACCGTATTGCGCCGTCACGCCAGCGGCTGTTGCGGGCCCTGGTAAAGGCAACGCAACAAAAAAGCCCGGACCAGTAAGGTCCGGGCTACTATGCTTGCGGTCCTTTGGCCTTAGCCGCGGGCGCGGCGTCCGCCACGGCGGCCCGAGGTCGCCTGAGTAGCGGCTGCCGAAGCTTCGGCAAAGGTCATGCCGCCAGCGACCGCTTCCAGGACCTTGGCAAAACGAATCCACTCGCCGCCGTTCGGATCGTGGTTCATCAGGAAGTTGGCGGCGCGGATCGCCTCCATCTCTACCTGACGGACCGGGTTCATGATCGCCGAGGTCATGCCCGCGCCAATCGCCATCGGCAGGAATGCCGCGTTGATGCCGTGACGGTGGGGCAGGCCGAACGAGATGTTCGAGGCGCCGCAGGTCGTGTTGCAGCCCAGTTCCTCGCGCAGGCGACGCACCAGCGTGAACACCTGCTGTCCGGCCGAAGCCAGCGCGCCAACCGGCATCACCAGCGGGTCGACAACGATGTCATGGGCCGGAATACCGAAGTCCGCGGCGCGTTCCACGATCTTCTTGGCGACGGCAAAGCGAACGTCCGGGTCCATCGAGATGCCGGTATCGTCGTTCGAGATGGCGACGACCGGCACGTTGTATTTCTTGACCAGCGGCAGCACCAGTTCCAGGCGGTCTTCCTCACCCGTCACCGAGTTCAGGAGCGGGCGGCCCTCGCAGGCGGCAAGACCGGCCTCAAGTGCGCCCGGCACCGACGAGTCGATGCACAGCGGCACATCGACCAGACCCTGAACGATGTTGATCATCTTGGTCATCAACGGCGGTTCGGTCTCGTTCGGGTTCGGGTTCGAGTTGTAAACGACACCGGCGTTCACATCGAGAACCATGGCGCCGCACGCCACCTGCTCGAGAGCGTCCCTCTCCACGGTCGAAAAATCGCCCGCTTCCAGTTCGGCCGCCAGCTTCTTGCGGCCGGTCGGGTTGATACGCTCGCCGATCACGCAGAAGGGCTCGTCAAAGCCGATGACGACGGTTTTCGTTTTCGATTCAATAACGGTGCGAGTCATTCTTCACCCTGTCTCTTAGCTTTGTGTGGCCGGGACGGCGTTTTTGCCGCCATGCTCGATGGCCCAGGTTGCGTTGGTCTTGATCCCGCCAAGCGGGAAGAAATGGACGGCTTCGATGCCGAAATCCGGGTTGGCGGCCTTGTGCGCGGCCAACTCGGCGACGAACTCGTTGGGCTCATATGGCATCAACAGCTTGGTCACGTCCATCGCGCGTTTCTGCAGCACCTTCAGCGAAGGGCCCACGCCACAGGCAATTGCGAACTTGATCAGCGTCTGAAGCTTTGCCGGACCGGCCACACCGATGTGCACGGGGATCTTGACCCCGGCGGCGTTCAGACGGTTTACCCACTCGATGACCGGCTTGGCCTCGAAGCAGAACTGCGTCGCAATCGCCATCTTGGCATCGGTGCGCTCGGAGAAAGCCTGCTTCCACTTCAGCGCCTGCATGACGATCTTGTCGCCGCCGTCCTTGTCGATGTCCTTGTTGCCCTCGGGGTGACCCGCGACATGCAGCCGCTCGAACCCGTCGAACAACCCGGTCTCGACAATCTGCATCGACGAGTCGTACTCACCGGCCGGGGTGTTGACGCCACCACCCAGCAAGAGCGCCTGCCTGACGTTGGCTTCGCCCTTGTAGCGCGCGATCCAGTCGGCCAGCGTCGCCCGGTCGGGAATGATCCGCGCCGGGAAGTGCGGCATCACCGTGAAGCCCTCGTTGTTGAGCCGCTTGGCGGTCGCAACCATGTCCTCGATCGGCGTACCTTCGATATGGGCGATATAGACGCGCGTATCTTGCGGCAGCAGGTCGCGGAAGCTTTCGACCTTTTCCGCGGTGCGCGGCATGACTTCGATCGAATAGCCCTTCAGGAAGGCCTCAACAGAACTCTTGTCCGCCGCGGGCGCGGGCGTCTCTTTGCGACGGAAATTCAGAAGGGCCATTGCAGTTCTCCACAGGCTGGAACCAGAGCCGGACACGTCATGCCCAGCCGTCATTCGCGATAAGCTTCTTGATGCGTTCGAGGTCGTATTCCGCTTCGATCCGGGCTGCTTCCGCCGTTGCGACATCTTCGTCGTCGCCTTCGACAGTCACCGGAGCCGCCTTGCGCCATTCGGCAAGATAGGAGTCGGTGTCGCGCGCCCCGATCTTCATGGCGCAACGGTCTATTGCCTGCTCGAAACGCTCGGGCAGGGGGCGCTTCACACCGCGACGACCCTTGCCCACGATCACCTGGGCCGGGATGTCGCGCCAGTAGACGATGGTAACCTCTGCCATTTCGAATCCTCGTATTTCAGGCCCTGAATACCGCTCCCTCAGCGACACGCTGTGTCGGTTTTCGACATTGCGCGCTGCCGGAGCGACGTGTGGACCTTTGGATGAATACCGACTGCCACAACGCAGGGCTATAGGGTGCCGAATGAAATCGCTTCATGACCCTCATGAGCACCCGGCGCACATCGGCTGTGCGGTCCGAAAGGCTTGCTCCGCAGGGGGTGTGACCCCAAGATATGACCAACCCGTGGCGGACTCATGTGCCACTTGCTCAAAGGATGCACGCTATGAGCTGGAATCCCTCACTCGTTCCGCACCTGCCCGACCCGACAAGGCCGGACGCCATCGAAACGCTGATCATCCCCCGGGCACGCGACCTTGGCGGCTTTGAAGTGCGTCGCGCCCTGCCTGCGCCACAGCGCCAGATGGTCGGGCCGTTCATCTTCTTCGATCAGGCAGGACCGGCGGAATTCCTGACCGGGCAGGGCGTCGACGTGCGCCCCCATCCCCACATCGGCCTTGGCACCGTGACATATCTTTATCGCGGCGACTTTCACCACCGTGACAGTCTGGGCACTGATCAGGTGATCCGGCCGGGTGCGGTGAACTGGATGGTTGCGGGCCGTGGCGTAACCCATTCCGAGCGCACCAGCG
>JBATMT010000228.1:0-2861 GCA_049289975.1 Paracoccaceae bacterium
CCCAATGCACTGATCCGATGGCGTGGGACAGCTACATTCGCGCCGCTGCCGACATCTGCAAGCGGGCAGGTGTTAACGCCCGTCGCCTGAACGTTGGCGGTGGCTTCCCTTCACACCGTGTTTCGGGCGAACTGCCTCAACTCGAAGAAATTTTTGCCCTCATCGATCGCACTGCATCAGAGGCGTTCGGGGCGGACCGTCCCGCGCTCGTCTGCGAGCCAGGCCGAGGTCTAGTTGCTGAAAGCTTTGCCAGCGCTGCACGGGTCAAGGCCGTCCGGGATGGATCGCACGTGTTCCTCAATGACGGTACATATGGCTGCATGGACGAACTACCGCTTGCTGGCATGATCACACGCATCTCAATTGTGTCACCGGAAGGTTTGAAACGCAAAGGCGCTCCTGAGCCGCGAGTGGTTTTCGGGCCGACTTGCGACTCGGTTGACCGCTTGCCGGGCGAAATTGACCTGCCGTCGGACATCACCGAAGGCGATTACATGGTTATAGAGGGCATGGGAGCCTATTCGACCGCCACCAATACACCGTTCAACGGTTTTGGCGCAGTGACGTTTGCCACAGTCCTGTCGCTGAACATCTGACCACGAGGCGATCTACAAATTGTGAGGGGCGGAGTGGATTGTTAACCGTGCCGCCCCTTGCCGTTTCTTCTCGTTGACCAACATCTTAACCACTATAGCGTAATCTAGGCAGCATTGGCCTCGGGGTCGACTATCGTGTTTTCGGGTTTCACAGATCGTTTGGTCCGTTTGCTGCGTTTTGGTCGGCAAATCGAGACTTATGCACCGGTTTCAGTTCCCGGCCCGGCGCATGTCCGGCAACCGACTATTCATGTCATCTTGCTGGACGGGACACTTGGTACGCTTCAACCGGGACATGAAACCAATGTTGGCCGGATGTACCGTTTCTTGCGTGCTGCGCCGCACACAGCCCGGCTGTCGCTTTATTACGAAGCCGGCGTGCAGTGGCACGCGTGGAGCGATACGCCGAACGTGGCAATGGGGCGGGGCATCAACCGCCAGATCCGCCGCACCTACGGCTGGCTCGCTTCGCGTTTTCGTCCAGGCGACAAGATATTTCTGATCGGCTATTCGCGCGGTGCCTATGCGGTGCGTTCCCTTGTCGGCATCATAGATCAGGTTGGGCTTCTGCGGGCAGATCAAGCCACCGAACGCAATGTACAACTGGCCTACCGCTACTACCAGTCAGCCGAAATCTCTCCCGCAGAGCATGCGTTCAAGAATAAGTTCTGTCACACGGCGATAGAGATCGAAATGATCGGCGTGTTTGATACGGTCAAGGCGTTGGGTATCCGGCTTCCGTTCCTCTGGATGTGGACCGAGCCGCAGCATGAGTTTCACAACCACGAACTAAGCCCCATCGTAAAGCGCGGATTTCACGCGCTGGCCTTGGACGAGACGCGCGCGGCGTTCAACCCGGTCTTGTGGGACACGCGGGCTGGCGATTGGTCGGGACGTATCGAACAAGTCTGGTTCCGAGGCGCCCATAGTGATATCGGCGGGCAGCTTTCGGGATTGGAAGAAGCAAGGCCGCTTTCTAACATTCCGCTGTCATGGATGCTGGAACGCGCCGCTGCGGCAGGCCTTCCGTTGCCGACCTTCTGGCGACGCGATTGCCCGACTGACCCGAATGCACCCGGGGCTGGCACAACGCGCGGCTGGGGCAAGGCATTCCTTCTGCGCGCACGCAGGCGGGTCGGGGCTGATCCCTCTGAGCGCATCCATGCCTCTGCCCAACATACCCGCCGCGCCCGCTTCTGGCTCAAGCGCGCCCCTCAGTTGTCGGACAAATACACTCCTATCAGCGAACTGCGGGTCGCCGTGACTGAAAACGCCTGAGCAAAAAGGGCCCCGCCACCGCGTGGGACGGGGCAGGGCAAGCAAGTGGCTGAAGCACGCCCTGCACCTCTCCTCCTCAGAAGGCTGCAGGGCGCGCTCGCACGCCAACCGGGCGACCCAACCTCGCACAGGTCAGGAGGCCGCCCGGGGGGTTCCTTCAGGCGACTTTCTCAAGCACCGCTTGCGGTGCCAAGCCCAGCGCATGGCAGACGTCGCGGGTCATCTGCGGACGGTTGAGCGTGTAGAAATGCAGGTCCTCGACACCTTCGTTGATTAATCGGTCACACAGCACGGTGCATTGTGTCAGCGCCAGAAGTTCTTCGCACCCGTCGCGCCGGGCATGGGCAAACGCTTCGATCAACTTAGTTGGCACATGCGCGCCACACCGTTCGGCGAACCGCTTTGCACCTTCCCACGAAATGATCGGCAAGATCCCTGGAATGATCGGAGCATTTATTCCGGCTTTCGCGCAAGCGTCGCGGAAGCGCAGGAAGGTTTCGGCCTCGAAGAAGAATTGTGTGATCGCCGTCGACGCGCCGGCATCAACCTTGCGCTTCAGCCAGTGCACATCGGCCTGCGCATCTGCGGCGCCGGGATGCCGCTCTGGATATGCTCCGACGTGGATCTTGAATTTGCCGGTGTTAGCCAGAGCCTCGATCAACTCGACCGAATTGGCAAATCCTTCAGGATGTGGCTCAAAATGTTCTGCCCCTTTCGGCGCATCGCCACGCAGCGCGACGATCTCGGTCACACCCGCTTCGGAATAAGCGTCGGCGACTGCTAGTGTTTCGGCGCGGGTCGCGTCCACACAGGTCAGGTGAGCCGCAACGTTCAGACCGTAGTTCTTGCCGATTGTGGAAACCGCGTCATGCGTCAACTGCCGCGTGGTCCCGCCAGCTCCATACGTCACTGACACGAAATTCGGGTTCAGCGGCGCAAGTACCTGAACTGTGTCCCAAAGCCGGAAAGATGCTTCCAGCGAGTTTG
>JBATMT010000229.1:0-2533 GCA_049289975.1 Paracoccaceae bacterium
GTCTTTGTCAAGCAACGCCACGGCAAAAGTCCCGTTGTGGAAAGTGTCAGAGACCCCTGTTGGGGAATCGGGAACGACCTATCGGCTGTGGATGAAACACGTCGGTCAAGAAGGCTCTGAAAAAATATAACCTGCTGAAATTAAACAGTTTTATTATTTCACATCTGAACCTTCGGCCTACCCACAGACTTATCCCGATGTGGGTCGAAATCGGGGTAACCGACTTATCCCGTTCTCCACAGGGCCATATTCATCATCATCTTTTTCTTTCAATATAGTCTTTATTAAGAGAGATGGTCGGCACGCTCGACCGAAAAGGGGAATCCCGATGACTGACTTTCTTGCTTCCGTCTATCCCTGGACGAAAGCTCTGCATGTGATCTCGGTCATCGCCTGGATGGCCGGAATTTTCTATCTACCCCGCCTGTTTGTCTATCATGTCGAGTCTGTCGAGAAGGGCAGCGAGACGGACCGGCTTTTCCAGATGATGGAGCGCAAGCTCTTCTGGCTGATCATGAACCCCGCGATGACCGCGACATGGATCTTCGGTCTGGCGTTGGTATTCACGCCGGGGATCGTAAGCTGGTCAGAGGCCTGGCCGTGGGTGAAGGCGGCGGGCGTGCTCGCGATGACATGGTTTCATCACTGGCTTGGCTACCGGAGGAAAGACTTTGTCGCGGGGGCGAAGCTTCGCTCGGGACGCACCTACCGGATGATGAACGAGGTTCCGACCATTCTGCTCGCCCTCATCGTGATCTCGGTCATCGTGAAGTTCTGAGGATTTCTTGACTTTTTGGTTCAGCCCGCCTAACTGACGGTCAAGCCCGCCGTCCGGATTGGGTATTCTCCCGTATTTGACTTCCCGCAGCCAACGATGCTGCCTTATGAGTTTTGCTGATGACCAACGAGCGTCTGAACCTTGCCGACTTGAAACTGAAAAGCCCCGCCGACCTTCTGTCTATGGCCGAGGAGCTCGAAATCGAGAATGCCTCGACCATGCGCAAAGGCGAGATGATGTTCTCGATCCTGCGCGAATATGCCGAGGAAGGCTACGAGATCGGCGGCGACGGCGTTCTGGAAGTTCTGCAAGATGGCTTCGGTTTCCTGCGTTCCCCGTCGGCCAACTACCTGCCCGGTCCCGATGATATCTACGTCAGCCCCGATATGCTGCGCCAATACTCGCTGCGCACCGGTGACACCGTAGAAGGCGTGATCCGCGCTCCCGGCGAAAGCGAACGCTATTTCGCGCTGACCAAGGTCACCAAGATCAACTTCGAGGACCCGGAACGCGCCCGCCACAAGGTCGCCTTCGACAACCTCACCCCGCTTTACCCCGATGAGCGTCTGAAGATGGAGATCGAGGACCCGACGATCAGGGACCGGTCCGCACGCATCATCGACCTCGTCTGCCCGATTGGTAAAGGCCAGCGGGCGCTGATCGTGGCGCCACCACGGACGGGTAAGACGGTTCTGCTGCAAAACATCGCACATTCGATCGCGACCAACCATCCGGAGTGCTATCTGATCGTTCTTCTGATCGACGAACGCCCCGAGGAAGTCACCGACATGCAACGTTCGGTCAAGGGCGAGGTTGTCTCCTCGACCTTCGACGAACCGGCAACCCGCCACGTTGCGGTATCGGAAATGGTCATCGAGAAGGCCAAGCGACTGGTCGAACACAAGCGTGATGTCGTGATCCTGCTGGACTCGATCACCCGCCTTGGCCGCGCCTTCAACACCGTGGTGCCGTCCTCGGGCAAAGTCCTGACCGGCGGCGTCGACGCCAACGCGCTCCAGCGCCCCAAGCGCTTCTTCGGCGCGGCACGGAACATCGAGGAGGGCGGATCGCTCACCATCATCGCTACGGCGCTGATCGACACCGGCAGCCGGATGGACGAAGTCATCTTCGAAGAATTCAAGGGTACCGGTAACTCGGAAATCGTGCTCGACCGCAAGGTCGCCGACAAGCGCGTGTTCCCGGCCATGGATATCCTCAAGTCCGGCACACGTAAGGAAGACCTGCTGGTTGAACAGAAAGACCTGCAAAAAACCTATGTCCTGCGCCGCATCCTGAACCCGATGGGCACCACCGACGCTATCGAGTTCCTGATCTCCAAACTCAAGCAAACCAAGACCAACGGCGAGTTCTTCGAGTCGATGAACGCCTGATTGTTCTTTAAGAACAAAGGGTTCTGACGATGGATACGATTTTTGCGCTGGCTTCGGCGCGGGGAAAGTCTGGCGTCGGCGTCATCAGGCTGTCTGGGCCGGCGGCCTGGGCGGCCGTCAGGAACCTCTGCGGCAATCTTCCTGCCCCAAGACGCGCATCGGTTCGCCAACTGTCTCTTGACGGCGATGCGCTCGACGAGGCGCTGATCCTGACCTTCGAGAAGGGCGCCAGCTTTACCGGCGAGGAAGCCGCGGAACTTCATGTTCACGGCGCTACGGCGACAGTTGCCGCTGTGCTAAGGGCGCTTTCGCTTCAACCCGGAATGCGGATGGCCGAGGCCGGCGAGTTCACGCGCCGAGCGTT
>JBATMT010000230.1:0-3674 GCA_049289975.1 Paracoccaceae bacterium
GTTGTGCGTCGACATGTAGGCATGCTGGCCGCCCCCGGCGAGCGGCACGCCAAGCGTTGCCTCGACATGGGCAATGCCCTCGTCGAGCGTCGCAGCGGAAACGGCGATATGGTCGAGTTCCATTTGCCCCTCTTTTTTGCAATCCTACCCCGCAATGGGGCGAGGGCAAGTCGGCAACCACCAAAAAAGGTTGAATTTTTTGTTCCAACGCCCACCTTTGGGCGAAGAACAGCAATCAGGGACAGACCAATGGGCCTCAGCAAAGCGATCGACCGTTTCTTCAAGCACGAGGCCGCAGGCGGAATACTTCTGATGGCGGCGGCGGCACTGGCGCTGATCATTGCAAACTCGGGCTGGGCGGGCGGTTACGAGGCGCTGCTTGAGACAAAACTCTCGATCCTGATCGGCGATCAGGGATTGTCCAAGGCACTGATCCTGTGGATCAACGATGGCCTGATGGCGATATTCTTCTTCCTCATCGGTCTGGAACTGAAGGCCGAGATGAAGGAGGGCAAGCTCAAGAACCCTGCCGATGTGATGCTGCCCGGCCTTGCGGCTGTTGGCGGCATGATTGCGCCCGCGCTTGTGTTTCTGGCGTTCAACTTCACCGTTGCGGGGACGCGCGGTGGCTGGGCGATCCCTGCAGCCACCGACATCGCCTTTGCCGTGGGTGTGTTGGCGCTGCTGGGCAAGCGGGTGCCGCCGGCGCTGAAGATCTTCCTGCTGACGCTTGCGATCCTCGACGATCTAGGCGCCATCATCATCATCGCGCTTTTCTATACGAGCGAGTTGCATCTGAACTACCTGATCATGGCGCTGGTGCCTCTGGCGGCGATGATGTGGCTGAACTGGCGTGGCACGCACCGGATCGCGCCGTTCGTGCTGCTTGGTGCAATCTTGTGGGTGCTGGTGCTGAAATCAGGCGTCCATGCAACGATCGCGGGCGTGGTGACGGCGTTCTTCGTGCCGCTACGCGACCGCTTCGGCAAGTCACAGCTGCATTCGGTCGAACACGGACTGCAACCCTATGTGATGTTCCTGATCGTGCCGATCTTCGCCTTTGCCAACGCGGGTGTGGTGCTGACCGGCCTGTCCTTTGCGGACCTTTTCGCGCCGCTGCCGCTTGGAATCGCGGCGGGGCTGTTCATCGGCAAGCAGATCGGCGTTTTTGGTGCCACCTGGCTTACCGTCAAGTCGGGTCTTGCCCGCCTGCCCGATGGCGTGACCTGGCAGCATATCTATGGCCTTGCCTGCCTTGCCGGGATCGGCTTCACCATGTCGCTCTTCATCGGCGGGCTGAGTTTTGCTGACCCCGCGTTGATGAACGCCGTCCGTCTTGGCGTTCTCTCTGGCTCTGCCCTGTCAGCGGTGTTGGGGTACGCCATCCTGTACCGGTCTGGCTCTGCACACCGCTGACTTTTTCTTGCCGCAGACACAGTGAAGGCAGGGGAGCATACCCCCCGGCCTTCGTTACCCGCGCGCCGCGCGGATCAGGCCAAGTATGTCCTTTGCGGCGGCCGGGATGTTGGTTCCCGGCCCGAAGATCGCCTTGACGCCCGCCTTCTTCAGGAACTCATAGTCCTGTTGCGGGATCACTCCGCCACAGATGACGATGATGTCGCCCGCGCCCGCCGCCTTCAGCGCCTCGATCAGTTTCGGGGCCAGCGTCTTGTGACCTGCCGCCTGCGACGAGATGCCAACCACATGAACGTCATTGTCGATGGCATCCTGAGCCGCCTCTTCCGGCGTCTGGAACAGAGGCCCCACATCCACGTCAAAGCCAATGTCGGCAAAGGCGGTGGCGATAACCTTGGCGCCACGGTCGTGACCGTCCTGCCCCATCTTCACCACCAGCATGCGCGGGCGGCGGCCTTCTTCTTCGGCAAAGGTCTCGACGTCCTTCTGAATTTGGGCAAAGCCCTCGTCGCCTTCGTAAGCGCTGCCATAGACACCGGCGAGCATCTTCACCTCGGCGCGGTGGCGTCCGAATATCTTTTCCATCGCCATGCTGATCTCTCCTACGCTCGCCCGTGCCCGTGCCGCTGCAACTGCCGCTTCCAGCAGATTGCCGCCCTCGCGCGCCCGACGTTCCAGTTCGGCCAGTGCCGCGTCACATGCGGCGCTGTCGCGGCTCGCACGGATTGCATTCAGCCGTGCGACCTGAGAATCGCGCACCGCCACATTGTCCACGTCGAGGATATCGACATGATCCTCGCGCGTTGGTTTGTACTTGTTGACGCCAACCACGACCTCTTCGCCGCGGTCGATCATCGCCTGCCGCCGCGCCGCCGATTCCTCGATGCGCAGTTTCGGCATGCCGGAGGCGACGGCTTTGGTCATGCCGCCCATCGCCTCGACTTCCTCGATCAACTTCCAGGCCTCTTCGGCCAGATCGGCCGTCAGCTTCTCGACATAGTAGGAACCTGCCAAAGGATCGACGACATTGGTGATTCCGGTTTCTTCCTGCAAGATCAATTGGGTATTGCGTGCAATTCGAGCAGAGAATTCCGTCGGCAGCGCCATCGCCTCATCGAGAGCGTTGGTGTGGAGCGACTGGGTGCCGCCCAGAACCGCAGCCATCGCCTCGTACGCCGTGCGGATGACGTTGTTGTAGGGGTCTTGCTCCTGCAAGGATACGCCCGAGGTCTGACAATGGGTGCGCAGCATCAGGCTGCCCGGCTTCTTCGGGCTGAACTCGGACATGATCTTGTGCCACAGGAACCGCGCGGCCCGCAGCTTTGCGGCCTCCATGAAGAAGTTCATGCCGATGGCAAAGAAAAAGCTCAGCCGTCCGGCAAACTCATCGACATTCATGCCGCGTGCCAGCGCCGTCTTCACATATTCGCGCCCGTCCGCCAGAGTGAAGGCCAGCTCCTGCACAAGGTTCGCGCCCGCCTCTTGCATGTGGTAGCCAGAGATCGAGATCGAATTGAATTTTGGCATCTCTTTTGCTGTATATTCAATGATATCGGCGACGATCCTCATGCTGGGTTCGGGCGGATAGACATAGGTGTTGCGCACCATGAATTCCTTGAGGATGTCGTTCTGGATGGTGCCGGACAACAGGCTGCGATCGACGCCCTGTTCTTCGCCCGCCACGATGAACGAGGCCAATACCGGGATCACCGCGCCGTTCATCGTCATCGAGACCGAGACCTGATCGAGCGGAATGCCGTCGAACAGGATCTTCATGTCCTCGACCGAGTCGATGGCAACGCCTGCCTTGCCCACGTCGCCCACGACACGCGGATGGTCACTGTCGTAGCCGCGGTGGGTGGCCAGATCGAAGGCGACCGACACGCCCTGCTGACCGGCGGCGAGGTTCTTGCGGTAGAAGGCGTTGCTTTCCTCGGCGGTGGAAAAGCCCGCATATTGCCGGATCGTCCAGGGACGCCCGGCGTACATGCTGGCCCGCACGCCGCGCGTGAAGGGCGCGATGCCGGGCACGGTGCCCATGTGTGACAGGCCAGCCGTATCCTCGGCGGTGTAGAGCGGCTTGACCGGAATGCCCTCAAGCGTGTTCCATGTCAGGTCCTCGGGCGTCTTGCCCTTAAGCTCCTTGCCGACAAGGGTGCGCCAGTCATCCAACTTGTTCGTCATGTCTGCCGCCCCTTCATTCAAATTCCATGATCACATCATCGACCTTCAGGCTTGCGCCCACAGCGGCGTTGATC
>JBATMT010000231.1:0-4904 GCA_049289975.1 Paracoccaceae bacterium
GTCTACAAACTGTCGGGTGGGATGCAGCAGCGGGTGGGTATTGCCCGCGCACTGACCTGCGATCCGAAGGTGCTTTTGATGGACGAGCCCTTGGGAGCGCTTGATGCGCTGACCCGAGAGAGGGCGCAGGAGCTGATCCTGAAGATCTGGCACACCACCAACAAGTCGGTGTTCTTCATCACCCACGATGTCGAGGAAGCCCTGTTCATGGGGACACGCCTTGTGGTCATGTCGCCGCGACCGGGGCGGATTGCCCATCGCTTCGACTTGCCGTTTTCGCGTGCCTACCTTGCCGGAATGCCCGCGCGTGAGGTCAAGGCCTCGACCGAGTTCATCGCGCTGCGCGAGAGCGTGCTGAAGATCATCTTTGCCGATGAGGAGGCCGCAGCATGACCGACATGCAGGACATCAAGAGCGAAAGCCTGCTGACGCGGTTGTCCAAGGCGCGACCTACGAAACCCGGCGAGACTTATGGCGTACCAGGACAGGGAGACACCATGTGGTTGAGCATAGGCTCGATTCTGGTGCTTCTGTTCGTCTGGTGGATTGCGACCTACCTTGGCTGGATCAAGCCGCTGTTCCTGCCCTCACCCGGTGCGATCGTCACCAAGTTCTTTACCATCGTTCGGACAGGTTACACGGACACCAGCTTTCTTGAGCACGTGACGATTTCGACCGCGCGCGTGTTCGGGGCATTTCTGCTGGCTTGTCTGGTCGGGGTACCGCTGGGACTTGCGATGGGGATGAGCCCGGTGGTCCGCGGCGTGCTTGATCCGCCAATTGAATTCTATCGTCCGATCCCGCCCCTCGCCTACTTGCCGCTGATGATCATCTGGTTCGGGATCGGCGAAACGTCGAAGGTGCTGCTAATCTTCTTGTCGGTCTTTGCGCCCGTCGCCCTTGGCGCGCGGTCGGGGGTCAAGTCGGCGGCGATCGAGCAGATTCACGCCGCCTATTCCTTCGGCGCATCGCGCTGGCAGGTTTTGCGCCATGTGATCTTGCCTGCAGCATTGCCCGAGATCCTGACCGCCATGCGGATCGGCATCGGCTTTGGCTGGACGACACTTGTGGCCGCCGAGATGGTCGCGGCGACGAGCGGTCTGGGCTACCTCGTGCTGTCGGCGAGCCAGTTCCTTCAGACTTCGACGGTGATCATGGGGATCATCGTGATTGCCATCATCGCTTATGCCTTTGACCTGCTGATGCGGTTCATCGAACGCAAGATCGTGCCCTGGAAGGGCCGGATGTAAGGGTTTCAGAATGCCGATTGTCTACCTGAAGAAAGCTACGAGCACCGCTGAAACCGGTCAGGCCGATGTGCGCGCCGCTGTCGAGGCGATGCTGGCCGAGATTGACCGCGATGGCGAAAAGGCCGTGCAGCGGTTTGCGCGCGACTTCGACAAATGGGAGGGCGAAATCATCGTGACGCCCGAGCAACGTGCGAAGGCGGCGGCTTCGATCCCAGAACAGCTCAAAGACGATATCCGCTTTGCGCATGCCAATATCCGGCGTTTTGCCGAGGCTCAGAAGGCCACCATTTCAGACTGCACGGTCGAAATCATTCCGGGCCTGACTGCCGGTCAAAGGCAGATCCCGGTCAAGGCGGCGGGGTGCTATGTGCCGGGCGGGCGCTACAGCCACATAGCGAGCGCGATCATGACCATCACCACGGCCAAGGTCGCCGGAGTTCCGCATATCGCCGCTTGCTCGCCGCCGCGGCCGGGTATCGGAATACCCGCAACAATGATCTTCACGATGGATCTGTGCGGGGCAGACGTGATCTTGAACCTTGGCGGCGTTCAGGGGATCAGCACGATGGCGAAGGGATTGTTCGGCATTCCACGCGCTGACATCCTCGTCGGGCCGGGCAATCAGTATGTGGCCGAGTCAAAGCGCATTCTATACGGCGAGGTCGGGATCGACATGTTTGCCGGTCCGACCGACAGCATGGTGATCGCGGACAGTTCCGCCGATCCGCAGTTTGTGGCGTGGGATCTGGTTGGCCAAGCAGAGCATGGCTATAACTCGCCCGTCTGGCTGGTGACAACTGATCGCGCGCTGGCCGAGGAAGTGCTGCGGCTAGTGCCGGGGCTGATCGACCAACTTCCCTCGATGAATGCCGCAAATGCGCGGCTGGCATGGGCCGATTTCGCTGAAGTAATCCTGTGCGATACGCCTTCCGAAATGGTTGAGGTGGCTGACGAGTATGCCCCCGAACATCTCCATGTACAGGCCGCTGACCCTGACTGGTGGCTGGAAAACCTGTCTTCCTTCGGGTCGCTCTTTCTGGGCGAGGAGACGACAGTCGCGTTCGGCGACAAGACCTCTGGCCCGAACCACGTTTTGCCCACGTCTGGGGCTGCGCGCTATACGGGCGGTCTATCGGTCCACAAGTTCATGAAAACGGTCACGTGGCAGCGTGCGACGCGCACGGCCTCGAAACAGCTTGCCATAGCAACAGCGCGAATTTCCCGCGAAGAGGGGATGGAAGGTCACGCCCGGACGGCGGATATGCGTCTCGCGAAGTTCTTCCCGGATGAAACTTTCGATCTGGGCCGCAAGTCTGATGCCGTTTGATCTTGCCGCACCCGGCGCTGATGGCACTGGCTGGGTCGCGCGGCATCGCGTCGGCCTGACTATTGCCGCGACAATCGCACTGGCGGCCAGCTTCATGGCCGAGCACTACGGCGCGCCTGCCATGTTGTTTGCGCTACTTATCGGCATGGCGTTCAACTTTCTGGCCACCGACAAGCGCGCGGCGGAAGGGATCGAGGTTGCCTCCAAGGTTCTGTTGCGCATCGGTGTGGCTCTGCTGGGGTTGCGGCTGACCTTTGCCAGTGTGGCCGAGCTTGGCATCGCACCCATAGTTGGCGTTGCGACATTGCTGGTTTGTACCCTGGGCGTCGGTGTTCTTGCCGCACGATTGATCGGACGCCCGCTGGCGTTCGGGCTTTTGTCCGGCGGTGCCGTTGCAATCTGCGGCGCGTCGGCGGCGCTGGCGATTGCGGCGGTCATCCCGAAGAAGCACCTGACAGAGCAAGATGTGCTTTTCACGGTCGTCGGCGTTACAGCGCTTTCGACCATTGCGATGATCGTTTATCCGATGATCTTCGGGGTGCTGAGGCTTGACGATCTTCAGAGCGGTTATCTGATCGGCGCGACGATCCATGATGTCGCTCAGGTCGTAGGTGCAGGTTATTCCATCAGCGACCGGGCGGGAGATATTGCCACATTTACCAAGCTTGTCCGGGTTGCGCTTTTGCCTGTCGTGCTTCTGATAATCGCTGTCGTTTACCGCAACGACAGTGGCGGCAAGGTTGGCCTGCCGTGGTTCGTGGTCGTGTTCATTGCATTGATGTTGCTGCGAAATATGGTCACGCTGCCTGGGTCACTGTTGTCGCTATCGGATAATGTCTCAAGGTTCTTGCTGCTTACGGCGATCTCGGCGCTTGGTGTCAAAACCTCGTTGGTGCAACTCATGGCGGCAGGACCGCGCAACTTTGGCGCAGTCGCAGGCATAACGGTTGCACTTCTTGCTATGGCGCTGTTTGCCGTGGAATGCGGTCTGGTCTAGCTGCAAAAAGCAATCTCCCCCAGATCCCCTAACCAGTCAGTATTGGCTGTTTTCCTGGCGGTCGCGCCAGATGCTGATGGGCAGCAGCGCATTTGGAGCGAGCCGGGCAAGCGCATGAAGCGGGATCGGCGAAAAGGGTCTGAGAGGCAGAGCAAGTTCTGCTGCGGGCCGACCCGCCGCCCAAGCGGCAAGTTCGCGCCCCATTGCAGTTGTAAGCGCTATACCTCTGCCGTTGCAAGAAAAGCCGCCAATCAGATTCTCGCTGAGTTCGGTCACTCGCGGCAAGAAATCGGGCATTACGGATGCCAGACCTGACCAAGCGAATTCGAGCGGCGGAAGGTCTGGCAGTTGAAGAAAACGCTTCAGACGGCGATGGATGGATGCCGGAACACGGCTATCGGCGCCCGGTGCAAAGATATGCATTCCGCCACTGATCAGGCGGTTGTCCGCGTCAAAGCGGAAAGTAAAGAGATTGCGCCTGCTGTCAGAAACGCATTGGC
This sequence comes from Paracoccaceae bacterium, assembly GCA_049289975.1. Taxonomy (GTDB): domain Bacteria; phylum Pseudomonadota; class Alphaproteobacteria; order Rhodobacterales; family Rhodobacteraceae; genus TMP-24. The sequence continues at coordinate 4,075 of JBATMT010000231.1, forward strand.
CACCCGGCAGCAGGCGATCGCGGGCGGCAGGTGACAGCGGCAATGTAGCGACCTGGAACACTTTGAGCGGGAAGAAGTTGCGGGACAGTCCAGGCCAGAGGCTTCCTGCATAGGCGTTGGTCGCAAGTACGACGCGGCGCACCTTCACCGATCCTTTCGGAGTCGTTGCGCTCCAATCCTGACCTTCGCGGGTGAGGCCCAAGACGGGCGTATTCTCGTAAAGCTGCGCGCCACTATTGGTCGCCGCTCTGGCCAGACCACGCGCATAGCTGACGGGGTTAACGACCCCGCCGGATCTGTCGATCCAACCGCCGCACCAGCCCTTCACTCCGGTTAGTTGCGTGACTGCCGCCCGGTCCAGCACCTCGACGGGGCGCCCCAGGTCCGACCATTGCCTGACCCGATCCTTGGCTCGGGAAAAGGCCGCATCGCAGTGCGACGGCTGAATCCAGCCAGACAGGTGCGACGCACAGCCAATGTCATGTCGACGGATAAGGTCGAAAACCAGATCGGCGCTGCCTGCGGCCATTGCAACAAGGCTGATGCCTTTCACTCCCAATGCCGCGCGAACGCCATCCGGGTCTACCTTGGCGAAGTTTGGAACCACGAAGCCTGCATTTCTGCCAGACGCACCCCAGGCGATGCGATGCGCTTCGACCAAGATGACCGACAAGCCGGCTTCAGCCGCGTGAAGGGCGGTGGACAGGCCTGCAAAGCCGCCTCCTATTACCAGCACGTCAGCCTCGGCTTCCCCCACTAGGGGCGGAAAGCTGGCAAGTGGGACCGCAGTTGCATGCCAGAGCGTTGCCGGGTCTGTCGTCATTTGGTTG
>JBATMT010000232.1:0-8978 GCA_049289975.1 Paracoccaceae bacterium
GCCATACATATGGCTGCAATCGCTGCGCCAACGTGGCTATTAACGATGAGGGTCATTGTCGTCTCCTGAAAAGAAAATGGCTGTTGGGCCCTTGGAGCGTCATTAACCCAGTATTTTAATCAGGTAAAGAGTAGTCTGATAAAATTAGTCGGAATTAGCGTTGTTTCCACGCTCGAGTGCCTTTGCTAGCCTCGGGAGGCCCGCGCGTTTTAAAAGCGCCCGTCTAGGCTGCTCTACACCAGAAAGCCTTTCAGCCTCGGCCCTCACCTGCTCCACGACCGAAAGAACGGCCACCCTGTCTCGTTCCAGAAGCGTCATCAGAAACTGATCCGGGTCGCGCCGGTCCAGATGCTCTTCAGCCAGTATGTTTCGTGGGAAATCTTGCGCGTTTGAAGTCACAATCAAGTCAACACCCGCAACGATTGCGGCAGCCAATACATGAATGTCATTTGGATCAGGCAGCCAAAGCCGGGCCATCAATCCTTCGGTCGGCACAACGCTCGCCTTCGGAAAAGCGCTGCGCAACATCGCGATTTCACCCCGCGCGACGATCTCGGCACCAGGACCAAGCTTCACCGTTGCCCGCGCCCATTCTTCAAGGATTCGGTCCGACCAGACTGGAACAAAGAGCCCCGCTCGCGCCGCACAGATCAAGATCTCACGCAGGATCGTCGGATAAAGAACGTTCGCGTCCAGAAGCGCCTTCATCAATCCAACCGGAAGAACACGGCCTTAAGATAGCCGCTCTCAGCCAGTTGCGGCAGCATCGGATGGTCTGGGCCTGCCTGGCCTGTATGCAGCAACTGCCCACGTCTGCCCGCGCGTCCGATGCCGCGGGCCGAAGAATTGCGGAACTGCGACAGGTCGGCTGCATGAGAGCACGAACACAACGCCAGATACCCACCGGGCGCGACCAACGCCGATGCAAGCTTTGCCACGCGTTCATAGGCGCGCAGTCCAGCCTCCAGCGCAGGCTTGGCGGGAGCAAAGGCGGGCGGGTCACAAACAACAAGATCATAAGCCTTGCCATGCTCTGCCAGCGACTCCATCACTGCAAACGCGTCCCCCTTCAGCGTCTCAAACTGATCGGCGAACCCGGAGGCTGCCGCACCTTCCGATGCAAATCCAAGCGCTGTCGCCGACGCATCGACAGCGGTCGCATACTTCGCACCTCCGACCAGTGCCGCCAGTGCAAACCCACCCACATGAGCGAAAACGTCCAGAACCTGCGCGTCCTTCGCAAGGCGCTGGGCAAAGCGATGGTTTTCCCTCTGGTCATAGAAAAGACCAGTCTTCTGACCGCCCATGACATCTGCCATATATGTCGCGCCATTCATCCGGACCGGAATCGGCCCCTTGACCGAACCCGTTAGTGTGACCGTTTCGTCCGAAAGTCCTTCAAGCGTGCGCGCGCGCCCCGTTCCATTCTTGATGACCGTACCAACCCCCGTCACCTCTACCAAGGCTGCGCAGAGCTCATTGACGAGCATATCCGCCCAAGCAGCGTTCGGTTGCACGACTGCCACATCTCCGTATCGGTCGATCACGACACCCGGCAGACCATCTGCCTCGGCATGAACCAACCTATAGAACGGCTCGTCATAGAGACGCTCGCGAAGGTCCAGTGCCCTACGTAGCTTTGCCGCCAGCCACTCCTTGCCGATCTCCGCCCCTTCGTTGCGATCAAGAACCCGAACGATAATTTTGGACTTCGGATTGATCGTTGCCACGCCCAGTGCACGGCGCTCAGCATCTTCAAGCGTCACGATACTTCCCGCCGTCAAGGCCATCGTCCGCCGGTCGGTCACAAGTTCATCAGCATAGACCCACGGAAATCCGTGGCGAATGGCACGCGCCTCGGCCTTGGGCCGCAAACGGACAATTGGCAATGTTGTTTCGTTCATGATCGCTCGCATTTCGGGTTTCCCATCCTCTATTCGCTTAGCCTTGCACAGGAAAGGCCCGATCACGGCCATTGCACTTGCCGGGACAAACAGCATGTATCAAACTCGCTTCACCATCGCAGAAGCAAAAAATCTACATCAGAGGATTGTTAGCGCTAACATAGTATGCTAACTGACGACGCATCGATGCCGTACCCATGCGGCAGGCCATTACTCGAATTGAGTTCTTCCGAGACCTGGGGGTTTCATGTCGCTGAACAAGACCATCGCCACAGTTACAGATCGCATCCGGGAAAGATCGCGCGCAAGTCGCTCGACCTATCTTGCCCGTATGGCCGAGGCGACCGAGAAAGGCCCCGCCCGCGCGCATCTTTCCTGCGGAAACCAGGCCCATGCCTATGCCGCGATGGGTCAAGACAAAGCAGAGCTTGCCACTGGCCGCGCCCCGAACCTCGGGATTGTTACCGCCTATAACGACATGCTGTCAGCCCATCAGCCATATGAGCACTATCCCGAACTGATCCGCACTACAGCACGCCGCGTCGGAGCGACAGCTCAGGTGGCGGGTGGTGTTCCCGCCATGTGCGACGGCGTTACCCAAGGCCAGCCAGGGATGGAGCTTTCTCTTTTCTCTCGCGACGTGATTGCTCTGGCCGCCGGGGTTTCGCTTAGCCACAATACCTTCGACGCCGCAATGTATCTAGGTATCTGCGACAAGATCGTGCCAGGTCTGGTCATGGCTGCGGCCACCTTTGGCCATCTACCTGCAGTTTTCATACCATCTGGCCCGATGACGTCCGGTCTGCCAAACGATGAAAAATCCAAAGTCCGCCAGCAATATGCGTCTGGCGAGGTCGGTCGGGAAGCGCTCATGGCGGCCGAAATGGCAAGCTACCACGGCCCCGGTACCTGCACCTTCTATGGCACTGCAAACACCAACCAAATGCTGATGGAGTTCATGGGCCTGCATTTGCCCGGTGCAAGTTTCGTGTCGCCCAATACCCCCCTGCGAGAAGCGCTGACCGTTGCAGGCATCGAACGTGCTGCTGCTATAACAGCACTTGGCAATGACTATCGCCCTGTTGGTCAGATCCTCGACGAACGCGCATTCGTCAATGGAATCGTTGGTCTGATGGCCACCGGTGGTTCGACAAACCTCGTCTTGCATCTTCCCGCCATGGCCCGCGCCGCCGGGATTGTGCTCGACCTTCAGGATTTTGCCGATCTCTCGAATGTCGTGCCCCTTATGGCCAAGGTCTACCCAAATGGCCTCGCCGATGTTAACCATTTCCATGCTGCGGGTGGTCTTGGTTACATGATTGGAGAACTCCTCAAGGCGGGCCTCCTGCATGAGGATGTCTCCACCGTGGCGGGTGACGGCCTGCACCGTTACACCGAAGAGCCCAAACTTCGCGATGGCGCACTCGTCTGGGAAGCAGGAGCTGGCACCTCACTCAATGACCGGATTCTTCGCCCAGTGTCAGACGCGTTCCAGCCGCAAGGCGGCCTGCAACAACTGACAGGCAACCTCGGCCGCGCCGTGATCAAAATCTCGGCGGTCTCGCCCGATCGTCACCTGATCGAGGCTCCCGTCCGAATTTTCCACGATCAGGCTTCCGTCAAGAACGCTTTCCAGCGCGGAGAGTTCAAATCGGACTCAATCGTCGTCGTGCGCTTCCAAGGACCGCGCGCCAACGGTATGCCCGAGCTCCACTCGCTGACTCCAACCCTCGCCGTTTTGCAGGACCGTGGGCTCAAGGTCGCTCTGGTCACTGACGGTCGCATGTCCGGCGCCTCTGGCAAGGTACCCGCCGCCATCCACGTTAGTCCCGAAGCCGCGTGCGGCGGCCCACTTGCCTATCTGCGGGATGGCGACGTGGTCAGGCTCGACGCCGACAAGGGCACTCTCGAGGCACTCGTCCCCGACCTGATGAGCCGCGCTCCTGTCAACCCGGACCTCAGTCACAACCAATATGGTACCGGGCGCGAGTTATTCTCAGCTTTCCGTGCCTACGCAGGCCCGGCCGAGACAGGCGGAGCGCTGGTCGTCTAAAGAACGTCAACGACCCCGGCGGCGAAGTTTCGGAACGGAAAATAACGGGACATCTGCATTTTTCGACGACAAGTATCCCCGCCGGAGGCTTCCACCCCATCCACCCGACGAACATTGAGGCCTGACATGACTCCAGCCGAACAAAGCCGCCGCGCCGCCGAGATCTGCGCCCTTGCGCCAGTGGTGCCTGTCCTCGTCGTCGACGACCTAAGCCGCGCCGCAGGGCTGGCGAGGGCGTTGGTTGCCGGTGGCCTACCCGCACTGGAAGTTACCTTGCGGACACCCTCAGCGCTCGACGTGATCCGGGCAATGGCCGAGGTTCCGGGAGGCGTTGTCGGCGCTGGCACGCTGCTTACGCCCGCAGACGTAAAGGCCGCCAAAGCCGCAGGCGCCAAATTCGGTGTCTCGCCGGGAGCGACGGACCGCATCATTGGCGCTTGCGAAGACGAAGGTTTGCCGTTGCTACCTGGAGCCGTAACCGCAACTGAAGTCATGACCCTTCTCGAAAAAGGCTTCACGGTTCAGAAATTCTTCCCGGCCGAAACTTCGGGCGGTGCAGCAGCTCTCAAGGCCATCGGGGGACCGATCCCGCAGGTGCACTTCTGCCCTACTGGTGGCATCGGCATGAAGAACGTCGCTGACTACCTTGGTCAGAAGACTATCCTTTGCGTTGGGGGCAGTTGGATCGCGCCAGCCGCCGCTGTGGCAAATGCAGATTGGGCCACCATCGAAGCGCTTGCTCGCGAAGCGTCGGCTCTGCCTCGTGCGGCCTTTCCCGCCTGAAGCCGTCAGCGTCCGTCAGAAACGCGGGCGGACCTGCCACCTCGTCGCACTGGTGCGTGAAGCGGTTTCAGCCCATCTGCAAGTACGGCCGACATCGGATGCTCGGGCCGATCCACCGCATAATACGAAATAAGCACACGCGCTGCTTCTGCCGGATCAGTCCCGACTTTCAGGCTCAGAGCCCAGTCCAGAAAGATCGACCGGCATTCTGGCGCGGTAATCCCCTCGATCGCGTAGCTCTCGCGGACAAGCCCTTTGGGGTCCGCCAGTGACATATCCATGAGTTTCCTCGCCATCCTGCACTCCGTCGGCTGTAACCGACAGCCTCGTTCCAGCCAAGGCTCGCACGCACCAGACCAGGCTACGGACGCAAGCATCAATCTCTTGTCACGTCTTGACCAAGACCTATGGCAACGATCTCCGCGACACGTGCCACGTGCCCCGTCAAGTGCGACCTCAGCGCATCCAGATCCGACATCCCCGTCTCGCGCAGCAAAAATGTCCGCCCTCCTTCACCAATCGCTTCCATATCAAGCGGCTTTTCCGACAACAGCCTGCCGCCAGCCTGCAACCGCCACAAAAACCGATAGGCCGCTTGCAACGCATGTTCGTCCGCCGCCGACACCAGCCCTGCCCGCACACCCGCACGCAACTGCCCCTCGACACGGCGCACTGGATCGGCCGTACGCAAGGCACAGGATTGGGCAAAAAGCTCGATATCCTGCAAGCGCCCCGGCCCGACTTTCGCCTCCCACTCACCGTCCGGCGCTTTTGCCGCAAAAATCCGCGCCCGCATTTCCGCTGTATCGTTTATGACCGTCTCCGGCTCGCCCTTGGCCGCCAGCACATCTTGCCGCACAGTCTCGACATCCTCAGCCAGCGCCACTGCACCCGCGACCACCCGAGCACGGGTCAGCGCCAGATGTTCCCAGGTCCATGCCTCACCCATCTGATAATCATGGAAGGAAGTCAGCGACGTTGCGACAGGACCTTGCCGCCCTGACGGCCGCAGCCGCATATCAACCTCAAACAATCGCCCCTCCGGCATCTGGGCAGTCAGGGCCGTCACAAATGCCTGCGTCAGGCGGGCGAAATAGGCCCGTGTGGCCAGCGGTCTTGGACCATCGGTCATCTCGACGCCGTCGGCGTCGTAAATTACGATAAGATCAAGGTCGGATGCCGCATTCAGCCGCTCGGCCCCCAGCGACCCCATCCCCAGCACGACTGCTCCCCGCCCGGGCGCGAATCCGTGTTTACGGGAAAACTCCTCGACGCAAGGCTGCCAGACCGAAGCCAGCACCGCCCCCGCAAGATCGGCATATTGCCGCCCGGCTTCCGATGCATCAACAAGACCGCGCAGATGGTGCACGCCAACACGGAAGTGCCATTCCTTGAACCAGCGCCTCGCCGTGTCGAGCTTCCGTTCATAGTCAGGGACTTCCGCCAGCGCATCGGACAGGCTTTTCGTCAACTCGGCTGCTCCTGGCCAAGGCGAGAAAAATGAACCGCCAATCACCGCATCCAGAACCGCAGCATTGCGTGACAGATAAGAAGCAAGCCCCGGCGCTGTTCCACAAATGTCGATAATCAAGTCGATGAGCGAAGGATTGGCCTCAAAGAGCGAAAAGAGCTGTACGCCTGCGGGTAGTCCTCTCAGAAAACCGTCAAACTGTCGCAATGCTTCGTCTGGGTGTGCCGACCGAGAAAGGCGTGACAGCACATCCGGTTGAACGCGCTTGAATATCGTCACCGCACGTTCCGACCGCAACGCCGGATAGCTACGCCATCCATCGACGATCTCGCGTATCTCGGTTGTCATTTCGGGACCGGAGCGTGACTCGCCGGGCGCAAAGAAACCTTCGGTCAGTTCCGCAACTCGGTTCAGCCGCGCCTTGATCACCTGACGCAGTTGGTCGGTTTTGTTCTCACCCATCATGCGAGCCAGACGATCAAATCCGGCGCTGGTCGTAGGCAAAGCATGGGTCTGCGCGTCTGCAACCATCTGCACCCGATGCTCGACTTCGCGGTGCGCCCGATACATGGCAATCAACTCATTGGCAGCCTCGGGCTCGATCCATCCCTTCCCAGCCAGCGCCTTCAGCCCCGGCACCGTCCCCCGAATTCGTAGATCAGGATCACGCCCCCCAGCAATCAACTGCCGTGTCTGGGTGAAGAACTCTATCTCGCGAATGCCGCCCTGACCAAGCTTCATGTTATGGCCTTCCAACACGATCGGCCCGTGCAACCCTTTATGATCGCGAATGCGCAGTCGCATGTCATGCGCATCCTGAATTGCCGCGAAGTCCAAATGCTTGCGCCAGACAAACGGCGTCAGTGTCTTTAGAAACCTTTCGCCAGCCGCAATGTCACCGGCACAGGCCCGCGCCTTGATGAAGGCCGCCCTCTCCCAGGTCCGCCCCTGCGCCTCGTAATAGGCCTCGGCCGCCGCCATCGAAATGCAGACCGGCGTCACCGACGCATCTGGCCGCAGCCGCAGATCGGTCCGGAAGACATATCCATCCGATGTCAGATCGCTGAGCATCGACGTCATCCGCCGCACCACTTTGATGAAAGAAGCGCGAGCGTCTTGCACATCTTCGGGAGCGAAGCGGCTCTCATCAAACAGACAAATCAAGTCTATGTCGGAGGAGTAGTTCAACTCCCCTGCGCCCATCTTTCCCATGGCTATGGCAACCATCCCGGCTGCCGTCACTGCGTCGTCAGCCTGCATTCCCGGCACTTTGCCCCGCCGGATCTCGTCACTGACCAAAGCAACGAAAGACTGATGAACGGCCGCGTCAGCGAGTCCGGTGAGCGCTCCTGTCACCTCTTCAAGCGTCCAGACACCACCAAGGTCCGCAAGTCCAGCAAGAAGCGCAATCCGTCGCTTTGCTCGGCGCAACGCAACGCCCAGTGCTTCAGAACCCTGCCCAGCCAGTCCGGCCAATTCAGTAGAAACGGCGTCTTCCGGCTTGGCAAGAAGAGCAACTTCCAGCCATTCCGCCTCCCTGTTCATAAGCCCCGCCAGATACGGGCTGCACCCAGCCGTCCCTGCCAGCAATTCCACCAATTCCGGTGCAAGACCGCCGAACCGCGCACGCGGTTCTCCTGCGTGATGGACGTCATACGGAATGGGGCTGCGGGTCAGGCGTGATGCAAATGTCATAGTGGAACACTACCGGGGCAATCCGCAGGGTCAACGGCTTGCCGCGCGCCAGCCATTTGCACAGAGGCAACATATCCCCTTATCTGGCGCAACAGAACGGAGGGTGCGATGAGCAAGAGTGTCAAACGTGTCGAAGCGGTGCTGTCACTGGCAGGTCTCACGGCGCGGACAATGGAAATGACTGCTGACACGCGGACCGCCGAACTTGCAGCCGCAGCCGCAAACTGCCAGCTGGACCAGATCGCCAAGTCGATCATCTTTCAGGCCGAAGGCATCGGCGAGATTGTGCTCTTCATTACGGCGGGCGGAAATCGCGTCGCCCCGGCAAAGGCCAGTCTTGTTGCTGGTCTGTCGCTGGGCAAGGCCGACGCAGACGTCGTGCGCAGCACAACGGGTTTTGCGATCGGAGGGGTGGCGCCTATCGGCCATCTCAACCCGATCCGCGCCTGGTTCGACCCACGCTTGCTAGATTTCGATGTGATCTGGGCCGCGGCTGGCACGCCAAGACATATCTTCCCGATTGATCCCCACACCCTCCTTGCCCTTTCAGGTGCCACGATCGCGAACTTTACGGAATAGCATCAGCGTCTTTTCGCCTATTGGAAGTTCCGTTCGGAAGCGATGTTATTTTAATTTACATTGCCACTTGAACGGACAGCCTTCCCACACAATCTTCGTCAATGTGAAAAGCATTCACATCTGCAAGACGGAGGTCCTGATGTCGACAATTACTGCCTGGCCTGGCCGGGCTGAAACCTGGCTTGATGATCGTGGCAAGGGTGCCTGGATGGCAGCCATGATCCTCGGCTTTATCTTTTTCTGGCCCATGGGCATTGCACTGCTGGCCTACATGATCTGGAGCAAACGCATGTTTTCCAAAGGATGCGCCTTCCGCGGCGCGCACAGCCCGCGTGAAGCCTGGGCAAATCATCGCAATCATCACGGCTTCCGGTCCAGCGGAAACCGCGCGTTCGACGCCTACAAGTCTGACACGCTGGAAAGGCTGGAACGCGAGCAAGCCGAATTCGAAGCCTTCCTCGAGCGCCTGCGTGCCTCGAAGGACAAGCAGCAG
>JBATMT010000233.1:0-3111 GCA_049289975.1 Paracoccaceae bacterium
GAAGGTGGTCATTCTGGCGGGCGGTGGCGCACGGGGTGCTGGTGCGGCGTTGAAAGCGCTGGCCGACAAGCTTGATGCGCCGGTGATCTCGACCACCAACGCGCGGGGGCTGATGCATGGCCATCCGCTCAATCTGGCGGCTAGCCCCAGCTTTCCGGCGGTGCGGGCGCTGGTCAAGGCGGCGGATCAGGTGCTGGCGGTCGGGACCGAGTTCGGCCAGACCGATTATGACATGTATAGCGATGGCGCGGTGCCCGATCTGCCGGGGATGATCCGCGTCGACATTTGCGCCGACCAGTTGGCGCGGCAGGCGGCGACGGTGCGGGTTTGTGCGGACGCCAGCGTGGCGCTTGAGGCGCTGTTGCCGATGGTCGATGCGCGGACGGCGGACGGGGCGAAGCGGACGGCGGCCACTTTGGCTGCGGCGCGGGTTGAACTGGGCGCGCTGTCGCCGAAGATGGCCGCCCAGTTGGTGATGGTCGAGGCGATGCGTGATGCGATGCCGGGGTCGATGATCGTGGGCGACAGCACGCAGCCTGTTTATGCGGGCAACCTGTGCCATGACCACGATCTGGCGGGCGGCTGGTTCAATGCGGCCACCGGCTTTGGCTCGCTGGGCTATGGTCCGGGTGCGGCGGTTGGAGCGGCAATCGGCAAGCCGGGTGTTCCGGTGATCTGTCTGGTGGGCGACGGCGGCTTGCAGTTCAGCCCCGGCGAGTTGCGGACGGCGGTGGACGAAAATCTCGACATCACGTTCCTTGTCTGGAACAGCGCCAGCTATCAGGAGATCGCCGAGTCGATGGAGGCCGCACAGATCGAGGTTCTGGGCTGTGATCCGTCGCCGTTGAAGATGGAGCCGTTCGCGGCGGCTTGCGACTTGCCGTTCCAGTCGGTGCCGAACGATCCCGAGGCGCTGAAGGCGGCGCTGCGCGCACCGCGAAGCGGGCCGCGGATGATCGAGGTGGTGACGTTCTGAGACGGTGATTGCGGGAGTGTCCGCGTGCGGACAAAAGTTAACATCGTTTCAGATCAATCGGTTGCGATTTTTTGTTAACCGGATTTTAACGGGTGTGAAGTCCGGAGGGGTGGTTGTCGAGGGACACGCTTCTGGTTCTTGCGGGGACCGATAGAGCAACTTGCCAGTGGCAAGTTGCCGGTCCCTTGCCCGAAGGCGCAAGCCGCAGGGCAAGAGGTGTGAGGCCGGGTCCGATACTCTCTATCCGGGCGCGCCTGACTGGGCTGGCGCGGAACGCGCCTGCCACGGGCAGGCAGGCGCGTCCGGATTTGTCACGGGACAAATCCGGCGGGCAGACGACCCAAGACCAAAAACCTCAGTCGATCACCGTGCCGGATTTGATCGCGTCGCCGATCTCGCGGCGGAGGCGGTCGGCCTCGGCGGCCTTGGGCTTGGACAGGCCCGCAAGCAGCAGGTAGGCCACCGGCGTAAGGTAGAGGGTGGCCACGGTGGCAAGGCCAAGACCGCCGACGATGATCCAGCCCAGCACCGAGCGGGCCTCGGCCCCGGCACCGAAGGCAAAGATCAGCGGCAGGCCACCTAGAACGGTGGCGATCATGGTCATCATCACCGGGCGGAGGCGGATCAGGGTTGCCTCCTCGATCGCTTCGCGGACGGTGCGGCCCGCGTCACGCAACTGGTTGGCAAACTCGACGATCAATATGCCGTTCTTGGCCATGATGCCGACCAGAAGCACAAGGCCGATCTGGCTGTAGACGTTCAGGCTGCCACCAGTCAGCACCAGCGCGAAGACCGCGCAGGCAAGGCCGAGCGGCACCGTGGCCATGACGATGACGGCAGCGACGAAGCTCTCGAACTGCGCCGACAGCACAAGGAACACCACGACGATGGCAAGGCCGAAGGTCAGGAGCATGCCCGACGAGGTCTCGCTCAGCGTCGCGGCTTCGGCCAGCGGCACGATGCGGGCATCGGGAGGCAGGATGTCGGCGGCAAGCGACTGGACCTCGGCCATTGCGGACCCCAGCGATTTGGCGGGCGTCAGGCCCGCCGAAATCGGGACCGAGCGCAGTTGCTGTTCGCGCGAAAGCTCTGGCGCAACGGCGCGTTCGGTGAGCGTCACGAAGGTCGAAATCGGCACCATCTGGCCCGAGGTGCTTTGCACGAAGATGCGCTCGAGATCGCCGGGGTCGTTGACCGGATCGGAGGTCGAGACGAGTTTCACGTCATAGCTGTCGTCGGCAAGGTAGACGGTGCCGACCTTGCGACCGTCAAGCACGGCCTGCAACGCCTCGCCCAGACCACCGATGTTGATGCCAAGATCGGCGGCGCGGGTGCGGTCGACGGTGATGTTCAGTTGCGGTTGTGTGGTGTCGTAGCCAAGGCGGACCTGTCCGAGCGACTTGTCCTTCTCCATCGCGTCGATGAGTTTGGCGGCGCTGGCGGAGAGTTCGGCATAGTCGTTGCCGACGATGGCGAAGCTGAGCCCCTGCCCCGCGCCACGGATGTTCAGCGAGTTGAATTGCAGGGCAAAGGCGCGGATGCCGATGATCTTGCGGAGGCGCGCGTTGATGTCGTCGACGATCTCTTGCTGGCCACGGGTCCGCGCGGACCAGTCGGCCAGCGTCAGAACCATGTTGCCGCGATTGTCCGAGCCGCCAGCGCCTGCGATGGCGAAGATGTTGGTGACCTCGCCCGAGGCGCGGAAAGGTTCCAGCACCTTCTCGATGTCGCGCATCTTGCTGTCGGTATAGTCGAGCGAGACGCCTTGCGGGGTCTGGATGCTGAGGACGGCAAGGGCGCGGTCTTCGGGGGGCGTGAGTTCGCTTTTCAGGCCGGTGAAAAGCACCCACGCAAGGAGCGCGAACATCGAGGCGATGGCGACGACGACCAGCGGCGCGGCAAGGGCGGCGCGCAGGGTGCGGGCGTAGATCGCTTGCAAAAGCGTACCGAAGCGGGCGACGGGACCGGTGCCGTGGCCCTCGTCGGACTTGAGCATGCGGCTGGCCAGCACCGGACAGAGCGTCAGCGCGGTGATGGCGGACAGCGCGACCGAGACGGCAAGGGTGAAGCCGAACTCGCGGAACAGGCCGCCGGTCTGGCCGGGCAGGAACGACAGCGGGATGAACACGGCGGCA
>JBATMT010000234.1:0-1607 GCA_049289975.1 Paracoccaceae bacterium
GGCTACTTGCATTCGCATTTCCAGCTGCGGTCGTCTGGATTGGCGCCGAACTGGCTCAACCGAACGCATTTGGGGTACTGGCCACTTTTCTAATGATGTTCGTGGCTGGCGCGTCGGGTCTGATCGCTGTCATGGTCAACACGACCAACGAGACGCGAGCACGCAATCGCATCGAAGCCCTGGTGAAAGTCGCCTTGATCGGCTGTTCGGTGATTGCCGTCGCCACGACACTGGGCATCATTCTGTCATTGGTGTTTGAAACTGGCGCGTTCTTTCGCCAATACGAATGGAACAAGTTCTTCTTTGGTTCGGTTTGGCGACCCGACTTCCGCGGCAACTCCGACCTTGGATTTCTACCGCTCTTGTGGGGAACGCTTTACGTGTCAGCAATCGCGCTTGCCGTGGCCGTGCCCATCGGACTATTCGCAGCAATCTACATGTCTGAGTACGCGTCTCCGAGGCTACGGAGCTTTGCTAAACCCGCTATCGAATTGTTGGCTGGCATTCCAACGATTGTTTATGGTCTGTTCGCTCTCATCACCATCGGGCCATTGTTGCGTGACTGGATCGCTTCTCCGATGGGATTGGGCCAAAGTGGTGCCTCGGTCATGACAGCTGGGCTTGTCATGGGCGTGATGATCATCCCGTTTGTCTCGTCGCTCTCTGACGACATTATCAACGCTGTGCCTCAGTCGCTAAGAGATGGATCGCTGGGGCTGGGTGCTACACCATCCGAGACGATCCGAAGTGTCGTGCTGCCCGCCGCCTTGCCTGGGATCGTCGGTGCGATACTGCTTGCGGCGTCGCGCGCCATTGGCGAAACGATGATCGTAGTCCTTGGAGCGGGCGCCGCAGCAAAACTGAGCCTTAATCCTTTCGAGGCGATGACGACGATGACCGTCAAGATCGTCAGCCAACTCACCGGCGATACTGATTTTGCGGCTCCGGAAACGCTCGTCGCTTTTGCACTTGGTCTGACACTGTTCGTGCTCACACTAGGCCTGAATATCGTCGCACTCTACATAGTCCGCAAATACCGGGAGCAATACGAATGACTGACGCCAGCATAGATGTGGGCGCGCAGGTTCGCCGCAGTTCGCTTCTTTCACAAGACGAGCACACCCGAAAACGCAATAGGTCGGAAACTCGGTTCCGTGCCTATGGATTGACGGCGATCACAGTCGCGATCTTGCTGCTTGCTATCTTGCTGGTCTCGATCTTCAGCAATGGTCTTTCGGCATTCCGGCAAACCAACATTAGCTTCTCACTGGAGTTGCCTGCGGACACGTTGGACAAAGCGGGCAACCGGAACGCCGAGGAGATGAAAGCGGTTACGACCGTTGGTTACTCTAAGGTCATTGCGGCTGGTTTTGTAGACGCACTAGCTGCGAATGGGGTCGAGACGGTTGGCCTGAAACCTAAGCAGATTTTGGGCATGTTGTCAGAGTCAGCGCCGAACAGTGTGCGCGACCGTGTTCTTGCAAATCCCTCACTAATCGGGACAACCATTCAGGTCACACTTTTGGCCAATAGCCGAATTGATGGCTACTTCAAGGGTCGGGTGACTGCAGAAACGGCCGCACTCGATGCCAAAATCAGCCCTCAGC
>JBATMT010000235.1:0-2124 GCA_049289975.1 Paracoccaceae bacterium
GTGTTATCGACAATTACGGTGCGGCAAACCGGATCAAAGGCATGAAAGACCTTGTTCCGCCACGGGCAACCCACGTGATCGAGGGTTCTGACACTCAAATTGCCGAAAACGGCGCGAACGGCAGTGCCGAGCAGCAGGGCTCAAAACTCAAGCTCCATTATATCGGAAAACTGCCTGGCATTGGCGATGTGAACGTCGACTATGTCTATTTCCCTTCAACCAACGTGTTGATCGTCAAGACTCTTTCAACGCGCGCCGTGGCGTGGGCGGACTTCTTCCCCGAACGGATGGCGCAGTACATCCTCAACGGCCATTGCCAAAGCAATTGATGTGAACCCATTCGTCGCTCCAAAACCCGCTCGCGCGGTGGGTTTTGGCCCGCGCCGCTAGGGCATTCACCCATTGGCAAATCGAACAGGTATCCCATGAAACTCAGATGCTTTGGAACGCCAAGACCCATTGGCGACACCGAGGTGATCTGCACATTGGTAAAATCAACTGGCCTTGTCATCGTAAGAATGCGGGGAATTGCGAACCATCGCTTCGGACGCCAGTTATCCCGAACGAACAGGCAGGTTCGAGGTCACAGGGCAATGCACGATGAAGTAACTGGCAGCATTGGCTGTCAGATTACCTCACAATCTGCCTAGATCTTCACCCCATGCCGCGCCGCGAGGTCGGTGAAGAATTGCCACGCCACCCGCCCCGAACGCGCGCCGCGCGTCGCCTGCCATTCGATGGCTTCGGCGCGCAAGATTGACTCGTCAACGACCAACCCGTGTGCGCCGCAATAGCCATGGATCATCGCCAGATAGTCATCCTGCGAGCAGGGATGGAACCCCAGCCACAGCCCGAACCGATCTGACAGCGAAACCTTCTCCTCGACCGCTTCCGACGGACTTATCGCCGTCGAACGCTCGTTCTCGATCATGTCGCGCGGCATCAGATGGCGTCGGTTCGACGTTGCGTAGAAGATCACGTTGGCCGGACGTCCCTCGATCCCGCCATCAAGTACCGCCTTCAGTGCCTTGTAATGCTGATCGTCATGGCTGAACGACAGGTCGTCGCAAAACAGCAGAAACTTTTGGTGCCGCGCCTTGCGCAGATGCGCCAGTAGCCTGCCAATCGACGCCAGATCCTCGCGGCTGATCTCCACCAGACACAGCGACAGCCCGCGCCGCAGAATTTCTGCATGGATCGCCTTGACCAGACTCGACTTGCCCATGCCACGCGCGCCCCACAAAAGCGCGTTGTTGGCAGGCAGGCCGTTCGCGAAATGCAGGGTGTTTTCCAGAAGCGTGTCTCGTGACCGGTCGATCCCGTGAAGAAGCGACAGGTCAACCCGTGACACATCATCAACCGGATCAAGCCTGTCGGGCGACACATGCCAGACGAACGCCTGCGCCGCGCCAAAGTCGGGTGCCGGGGCCGGAGCGGGTGCCAGCCGCTCCAGCGCATCCGCTATCCGTTCCATCGGATCGCGGCTCATGCCTTGGGCGCCTCTTCCTCGTCCTCATCCTCGAACCACAGGCCTTCGGCGCGCAGCCGGGCTTCGCGGGTTTTCTCCATGCGGCGGATGATGTGGATCGACACTTCATAAAGCGGATAGATCGCCGAGAAGAGGATGATCTGGCTCATCACATCCGGCGGCGTCACGATGGCTGCGATGATCAAGATCACCACCACGGCATATTTCCGCACCGACGACAGGCCCTTTGCGCTCACCAGCCCGGCCTTGCCCATCAGCGTCAGAAGCACTGGCAACTGGAAGCAGATGCCAAACGCCATGACCAGCTTCATGGTCAGGCTCAGATATTCCTGAACCGACCCCTGAAAGACAATCCCTGCCGGAACCGTGCTTTTCACCGCGGTCCCCATAGCGGCCGCGTCTGCCGCATCGGATGCCTTGGGCAAAATCATGCCTTGCTGGAAACCAAGGAAGAAGTGGAACGCCACCGGCAGCACGACATAATAGGCGAACGCCGCGCCCACGATGAACATCACAGGCGATGCCACCAGGAACGGCAGGAATGCGCTCTTTTCTGATTGGTAGAGCCCGGGCGCCACGAACCGCCACATCTGATAGGCAATGATCGGGAACGACAGGGCCAGACCGCCGAACAT
>JBATMT010000236.1:0-2034 GCA_049289975.1 Paracoccaceae bacterium
GTGCCCACAAGCGTGACGATGAACGAATAGGTGAAGAGCCAGAGTGCGAAAGGCTGCATCAGCATAAATACCCCGAGCGCGATGAGGATTGTGGCCACCATCTCCCATTGCGAACGGCGAAGTCGCACAAGACCTAGAAGAAAATTACTCATTTGCGGACGGCTCCGAAAGTGATGCCGCGCAGAAGGTGCTTTCGCAGCAAGATGGTGAATACCATGATCGGCAGGAGGAAGAGGGTGGCGCCTGCCGCGACAGCGGGCCAGTCCTTTCCACCCGTTCCAATGATCGTCGGAATGAAAGGCGGCGCGGTCTGCGCTTCGCCGGAAGTCAGGAGAACGGCAAAAGCATACTCGTTCCAGGCAAAGATCAGACAGAATATCGCTGTCGAAGCTATGCCGGTCGCCGCCTGCGGCAGCACGACTTTGTAGAATGCCTGAAATCGCGTGTAGCCGTCTATGAGCGCGGCTTCTTCGTATTCGATAGGGATTTCATCAATGAAGCCCTTGAGGAGCCAGACTGACAGCGACAGGTTGACCGCTGTGTAGAGCAAGATCATCCCAAGGTGAGTGTCGTTCAGTCCCAACTGGCGATACATCAGGAAGATCGGGATGGCGACTGCAATAGGTGGCATCATCCGCGTCGACAGGATGAAGAAGAGAAGATCATCCTTGAGCGGCACCTTGAACCGCGAGAAGGCATACGCGGCGATTGTGCCTAGAAAGACCGACAGGAAGGTGGACCCAAAACCGATAATGACAGAATTCAGAAAACGCTCGCCATAGCGGCTCGGCCCGGTGATCACCATGTCGTATTGGCGGACGATGGCATCATACCAGGTCGTCGGAGGTCCCAATGCTGCCAGATCTTCAGGTGTGACACGGCTGCGTGACGTGAAAAGATTTACATAACCTTCGAGCGACGGAGCGAAGAAGACTTTTGGAGGATAGGCAATCGAGTCGGAAGGCGTCTTGAAGCCGGTGGCTATGATCCAGACCAGCGGCAATAGTGTGATAACTGCATAGAGAATGACAAGCGTGCCTGCGAACCATTTCTGGCCAGACGAAGGTTCTGTGATGGAAAAACTCATCTGTCTTTCACCTTGTTCAGCGCCTTGACGTAAATCGAAGCGAGCCCGAAGACCGTGACAAAGAGGATCACCGCGTAGGCCGAAGCATAGCCGGTGCGCCACTTCTCGAAAGCCTCACGCTTGAGGTCAATGGAGACGAGTTGGGTCGTTGCACCCGGTCCGCCGCCTGTCAGCTGAACCACGAGATCGAACATCTTGAAGTTTTCGATGCCACGAAAAAGCACTGCGAGCATAAGGAACGGCAACACCATCGGAATGGTGATTGTCCAGAACTGGCGCCACTTCGAGGCTCGATCACATTCGGCCGCTTCATAGATGCTGGTCGGGATAGACCGAAGTCCTGCAAGGCAGATCAGCATTACGAAAGGTGTCCACATCCATGTGTCAACGATGACAATGGCCCAAGGCGCAAGTGGCACCTCACCTATCATCGAGAAACTTGACGGGTCTGCCCCTGTAAAGAAGGCAACCACATAGTTGAAGAGACCAATTTGCGGTTGGTAGAGGAAAGTCCAGAAATTGCCAACCACGGCAGGTGACAGCATCATCGGCAAGACAATCAGGGTTGTCCAAAGATCGTTACCGCGGAATTTCTTGTTAATTAGGTAAGCCAGGGTAAAGCCGATCAGGACTTGCAATATAATCGTCCAAATAAGGAAGTGTGCGGTCGCCTGCAGCGAAACCCAGGTATCCACGTCTGTCAAAATCTTGCGATAGTTCTCTATCCCCACGAACTTGACTGGGTTGTTGGGGCGGTTGGTCCGAAAGTCGGTCAGCGATAGTCTGATCGTCCAGATGAGAGGGAAAATGTTGACCGCCAGAAGCAGGAAGATCGTGGGCGCCACGAAAAGCCAGGCGATCGTGCGGTCGGACAGGCCGCGTATGCGGCGGGCAAGGCCGTTTGGCGTGGCCGCCGCGATGCGATGTGCCAGGGGATCAGACATGTT
>JBATMT010000237.1:0-2484 GCA_049289975.1 Paracoccaceae bacterium
GGCGACATGAACCTGACGTTCAAGACCTGGCTGACCAGCCAGATTGATTTCACCATCGAGAACGACTTCGTCACCGCGATCAAGGGCGACGGAATCGATGCGCTGCATTTCCGCGAATACATGGAAGCCTGGGGCGACCGGAATGCCTTTGGGCTGAGCCATGTGGGCTGGGGGATGAACCACGGCGCGCAATGGGTCAGTGCCGCGATGTATGACAAGCGCGACATGCAAGCGGTGGAGTTTCGGGCGCTGGCCGGGAGCTTTCTGTGGTCCACCGGAGCCAACCAGTATGCGGGCCGCTACACGCTTGGCCACTTCGATCTTCCGATGAGGAATTGCACCATTGCCCTTGATGGGCGTGTCGTCGTCAAGGACGGAAAATTGCAGGGAGAACTTGCCCAATGACCGAACAACGCCCCATCTCTGCCGCCATGCCGATGAGCGATCCGGCGGATTACTACGACATTTCGCGCATCCGCCCAGAGGTTCTGGCCGTGCTGCGCCGTGTAAACGAGCTTGGCGGGACGAAGTTCGCCGCGCGGGCGAAGGCAGTCGATGACGACGCCTCTTTCCCGGTGGAAAATTACAAGGATCTGGCGGAAGAGGGCTTCCTTGGGCTGTGTATTCCCGAAGAATTCGGCGGCATGGGATTCACCATGTGGGAATATGCGATGGTCGGAGCCGAGATCGCCAAATACTGCGGCGCGACAGCCTTGACCTTCAACATGCACAATTCGTCGATGGCATGGTCGCGCTTCATGTTCGAGATGCCGAACCTGACGCCCGAGGAAAAGGCAGCCTTCGCGCCTTTGCGGGAACGCCAGTTCAAGCGGGCGATGGCCGAACGGGCGATCTTCTCGCAGCCGATCTCGGAGGGCGGACAGAACTGGACGTCGAAGCCGAACCAGACCCAGTGCCGCAAGGTGGATGGTGGCTGGAAGATCAATGGTTTCAAGAAGTTCGCTTCCTTGGCAGGGTATTGCGACTATTACACCATCGTCTGCACCGAAGTGTTCGAGGGTGTGGAACCCCGCCACGAGGACACGATGCTGTTCGTGGTCCACAAGGATGCGCCGGGCCTGTCGGTCAAGGGCGAGTGGGATCCGTTGGGGATGCGCGGCACCAACAGCCGTGATCTGATCCTGAAGGACGTGTTTGTGGCCGAAGACGACATGCTGATGCCACGGGGTATCTTCGGCAAGACGTTGCCCAACTGGCCGCACATGATGGCGACGCTGTCGCCGACTTATATGGGCGTGGCGCAAGGTGCGTTTGACTTCACGGTGGCTTACCTAAAAGGCAAGGTGCCGGGTCAGCCGCCGATTGACCGGCGGATGTACGCGACCAAGCGTATCGCTGTGGGCAAGATGTATGCCCGCCTTGCCAACATGCGGGCGCTGTGGTGGCAGGCATTCTCGGAGGCCAAGGGTTTTCCGACAAAGGGCGAAGTGATGCGCATGTATGCGGCGCAGTACAACGTCATGGAAGGCGCGGCCGAGATGACCAGCATGTCGATCCGCACCTGTGGTGGTCAGTCGATGCTGCGGTCTCTGCCGTTAGAGCGGATGTATCGAGACAGCCGCTGCGGGGCGCTGATGTTGCCCTATACGTCTGAAATCATGGAAGACTATCTTTCCGTCCTGACGCTGTACGAGATGGACGAAATCGACAACGCACCCGGTGACGAAGGCGGAGCGCGCAACTCGCTTTGGCGCGGTGACAGCGGCACCTTGCGGATGCTGCGCTGAATGCCGCGCGAGACGGTTCAGGTACACGGCACGGTGGTAGCCTCGCCGGAGGCGGTCTGGGCGGTGGTGCGCAACTTCTGCGATGGCTGGCATCCGGCCATCGCGACGATCCGTGCCGAGCGTGATGCACGGGGCGCACTGATCCGGGCGTTCACGGTGACGGGCGAGGATACGCTTTACCGCGAGCAACTGACCTGGCTGTCGGACAGCGACCGGACTTTGGGGTACACGCATTTGCAAGGTATCGCGGGGGCCGAGAGCTACAACGCACGGATGAGCGTGACGCCTGCCGAAGGCGGCAGCAGCACGGTGTTTTGGACCGCGCGCGTAAGTGCCGATGTGGTACGGCTGAAGCAGATTTGCGAAGGCACCGCCGAAGTGTTCCGGGCAGGGATTGCGGCGCTTGGGTCTGTGTCAGCGGGTCACGAGGCTGCGGCCGCCCTGCCCGCTGCGGTTGCTGCCGAGCAAATGACGATAGACGAGCTTCCGCGGCTGGCACTTTCGGTGACGCCTCAGTCAGGCAGCCGGACGCTGTGCCTGTTCTTGCATGGCATCGGCGGCGGGCGGCGCAACTGGGCGGCGCAAGTGGGGGTCGCGGGATCGGTGATGCGGGCAGCGGCGCTGGACCTGCGCGGCTATGGTGACAGCACGCTTGGGCATCGCCCTTCGACGATCGATGATTATTGCGCCGACATCTTGCGGGTGAAAGAGACCCTTAAGTCAGATCGACTGGTAC
>JBATMT010000238.1:0-3537 GCA_049289975.1 Paracoccaceae bacterium
GTGACGGACACGCCGCCGACGCCGACCGAGCAGCCGCCGGCCGAGCCTTCGGTTGCGACTGTAGGTGCTGTCAGCCCGCGTCCGAAACCCAAGCCCGCCGACCGTGTGTCGCCGCAACCGGTCGAGGCGCCTGCTCCGGATGCCAATGTGTCGGACACGGCGCAGGAACAGACCCAGCAGCAGCCGTCGGAAGAACAACCGAAGCCGCAGGATCAGCAGCAGGCGGAAGCGCCGCCCGAATCCGGCGATGTGCTGAAAACTGAAGCCAATGCTCAGGACACGCTGTCAAGCGCGGCCCCGCTGAAATCGGGCAAGCCGAAGCCAAGGCCCGCCAAGAAGCCAGCGCCCGAACCGACTGTCGAGGAACCGCCAGCGGAGACACAAACGGCGTCAGCAGATACGCCTGACCCTGCCGAAGCCTCGGACGCGGCGGTGAATGACGCTTTGGCGGAGGCCCTTTCCGGCGCCGCGAGCGAGGAGCCTCAGGCAGGAAGCGGGACAGCCGAGAGTGGGCCGCCCCTGACTGGTGGCGAGAAGGACGGGTTCCTGCGGGCGCTTTCCCAGTGCTGGAACCTCGGGTCGTTGTCGACCGATGCCATGAAGACCATTGTGACCGTCGGGTTCGACATGTCTGAAGACGGCAAGCCTGTGGGCGCGTCGATCCAGATGGTTGGCTCGTCTGGCGGAACCAATGAGTCCGCGCGGCAAGCCTACGAGGCTGCGAGGCGGGCGGTGCTGCGCTGTGGCGCGAAGGGCTTCCCGTTGCCAAGCGACAAATATTCCAGTTGGCAACGCATCGAAGTGACCTTTGATCCGACAAACATGAGGTTGCGCTGATGTATTTCCCAGACAAAACCGGATCAGGACTGGCAATATGGGCTCGGCGGCAGAGCTTGGGCCAAATTCGTGATTGCGGGCGGGATACGCGCGCGGTGAACGTGAACAAGAAGACACGGAAGAGTGGCATGATCAAAAAACTTGCGGCGGCGTTGCTCATTGGATGCAGCACGATGGTTGGGGGTGGCGCGGCTTTCGCGGACTCGTTGAAACTGACGCTCGATCAAGGGCAGATCGAACCCTTGCCCTTCGCGGCGCCGAACTTCATCGCGGAAAGTGGCGGGGCGGCGGACATTGCGCAGGCGATCACGCAGGTGGTGGCGGCCGACCTTGCCGGAACCGGATTGTTCCGCGAAATCGGGTCGGATGCCTATATCAGCCAGATCAGCAGCTTCGATGCTCCTGTTGCGTACGAGGACTGGAAAGCGATCAACGCTCAGGCGCTGATCACCGGTGCGGTCAATGCCTCGGGTGGCAAGATTCAGGTCAAGTTCCGCCTGTTCGACGTCTATTCGGACGCGGCACTGGGTGATGGGTTGCAGTTTGCGGGCGGCGAGGGTGACTGGCGGCGGATTGCGCACAAGGTCGCGGACCAGATCTACAGCCGCATCACCGGCGAGTCGGGCTATTTCGACAGCCGCGTGGTGTTCGTGTCGGAAAGCGGGCCGAAGAACGCGCGCCTGAAGCGTCTGGCGATCATGGATTACGATGGCGCCAACGTGCAGTTTCTGACTGACAGTTCGACCATCGTGCTGGCTCCGCGCTTTTCGCCGCAGGGCGATCGTATTCTTTACACCTCGTTCGAGAGCGGTTTTCCCCGCATCAAGATGATGGACCTCGGCTCGGTCAAGTCACGCTCGATTGCCGACTTGCAGGGCAACATGACCTTTGCACCGCGTTTTTCGCCGAACGGTGACACCGTGGTGTTTTCGCTGGAGCAGGGCGGCAACACCGACCTTTATTCGATGAGCCTGGGTTCCGGCGCGATCACGCAACTGACCAATGCCCCGTCGATCGAGACGGCACCGTCCTTCTCGCCTGATGGCAGCCAGATCGCGTTCGAGAGCGACCGCTCGGGCAACCAGCAGATCTATGTGATGTCGGCAGGTGGCGGCGAGGCAACGCGGATTTCGTCGGGCGAAGGGCGTTATTCGACGCCGGTCTGGTCGCCGCGCGGTGATCTGGTGGCGTTCACCAAGCAAAACGGCGGGCAGTTCTATATCGGCGCAATGCGCACCGATGGCAGCGAAGAGCGGCTTCTGACCCGTTCGTATCTGGATGAGGGCCCGACGTGGGCTCCGAACGGGCGGGTGATCATGTTCACGCGTGAGGCCCCCGGTGCTTCGGGTGGGGCGCAGCTTTTCTCGGTCGATATCACCGGGCGCAATCTGCGTGCCGTGCCGACCGAAGGCGCGGCGTCGGACCCGGCATGGTCGCCCCTTCTGCCCTGATTTTGGCGCCCCGTGACGCGTTCCCAAGCGCGAAACGGGATGCTATGCTAAGAACAATCGAGCAAAACAAGAAAAGGCGGTACGAGATATGCAGAAACTTTCGATGATGGTCATGTTGGTTGGTTCACTGGCGCTGGCAGCCTGTAACAACCCCGACAAGTACGGCAATGGTGCTGGCGGAGCCGGTGGAGCGGGCGGTGCAGGTGGCATCGGCATGGGTGGCCTTGGCGATCCGTCGAACCCCAACAGCCCGGCCTACTTCCAGCAAACCATCGGCGACACTGTCCGCTTCATGGTCGACCAGTCGACGATTTCGCCGGAAGCACAGGCGACGCTGACCCAGCAGGCTTTGTGGCTGAACCAGCATCCGCAATATACCGCCATCATTGAAGGCCATGCCGACGAACAGGGCACCCGTGAGTACAACCTCGCGCTGGGCGCACGTCGTGCAAGCGCTGTTCAGGCCTTCCTGATTTCGCAGGGCGTTTCGGGCACGCGTCTCAAGACGGTGTCCTACGGCAAGGAACGTCCGCTGGCGGTTTGTTCGGAAGAAAGCTGCTTCGCCCAGAACCGTCGCGCTGTGACGGTGATCTCGGCTGGCGCCGGCGTCTGAGAATAATCGAGAAAACATGATCCGGTCTTTCGCAAGAACCCTGACGCTGGCAGTCGCACTCGCGGCTGCTGGCGGTGCATATGCTCAGGACAAGGCAGCATCGCTGACGGAAATCCGTGGCGAGCTTGAATCGCTTGCCGCCCAGATCCAGTCGCTGAAGAGCGAGTTGGTGAATGGCGGGCCTGCGGCGATGCAGGCAGCAGGCGGGGCATCGGCGCTGGACCGGATGAACGCGCTGGAAGCAGAGCTGTCGCGGCTGACATCGCAGACCGAGAAGTTGCAGATCCGGGTCGAGAAGGTCGTTGCAGACGGTACGAACCGTGTGGGCGACCTTGAGTTCCGGTTGTGTGAATTGGAAAAGGGCTGCGATACGGCGAACCTCCCGATTACCGCATCGCTTGGCGGTCCTGCCGAGGGCGGGGCGGTGGCAGCGCCAGCTCCGACGGCTCCGGCTGGCGGGTCGACTGACCCTGCTGCGCCCAAGGTCGAATTGGCGATGAACGAGCAGTCCCATTTTGACGCGGCCAAGGCCAAGATGGATGCGGGCGATTTCGCCGGGGCGTCGGCAGCGTTCGGGGCGTTCGTGCAGAACTATCCGGGCGGGCCGTTGACTGGCGACGCGCAGTTCTTTCAAGC
>JBATMT010000239.1:0-2743 GCA_049289975.1 Paracoccaceae bacterium
GCGAAGCCCTGATCAACGCGGACCTGCCGATCGCCTGGGCCGACCCGCGCGCGTTTGTCGACCGTCTCTGAGACCAGCAAAGCCCAGCGAAAAAATCACCAATCCTCGAAATCGCAAACAGAGAATGGGCCAATTCCGGGGCGGAATTCGCGCCCCGACTTCCGTCTCAGCTATGGTGAACTCACCCGCAACTGCGCGGAATGCCGCACACTTCCGCCAGCGCGTCGTCAAGTCTCTGATCGGGCAGGAAGGCTGGCTGTGCAGGCAGTCCCGAGCAAGCAAGTCTCAAGGGCCGAATGCCGGTTTACAGGGAATTAACAGGGTATTTGAAGCTCTGGAGGCGATCTGGCGGCCAAAACGCACCGAATACCAACGCGATTACAAGGGGTTGTGACCCAATTCCCTGATCCGAAAGAACAGGGAAAGAAATGGCCCGGATCAGCGTATTAAATCATGCAGAACAGGGAATTAATTGCAAAAAACAGGCAAATAACAGGAATCTGGGGCGCAGCTGTCGCAGCGCTTCCAAGGAAACCAAGCGAAATCAGCAGCTTGCACGGCCACTCCGGTCGTTCCTGTTAATCGACAGAACAGGCCTGTTTAAGCGCAAAAACAGGTGCCGCAACGGCAAGAACAGGCATCGAGATGCGCCATAACAGGGGATTTAGGGAGTATGGATATTGGCCGTCTTTGGCGGTTCGATCGGGCGTGGTAGCTCGCTCGCCTATCACGTTTTTGGTGTCAAGTTGGTCGCCGCGCAAGGGTATCCAGTGCAAATTGTACCAGATAGTCATTCAGCGCCTGAGACGCGCGTTCGGCTGCTGCAACTTCTCGCAAGCAAATAGCTCGGAGAATACCACCATGTAGCGTCCTTCCGATGCTCACTTCCTTTGTTACATCCTTGACATGCATAATCCAAAAGCGTCGCGAAAGGGATTGGAGTGGGGTCATCAGGGTTTCAAGGTAAGGATTTTGCGCTGCCTTGATGATCAGGAGATGTGTCTTCCGTACTGTCTCGGAATAGTCCTGCAGCGAAAAGTCATTCGTAAGGGCTTTCTGAAGCATATCCATGTCTGCATGGTCGGTAGAGGTGGCCCGTTCACATGCTAGTCGTACCGCGAGAATCTCCAGTGAGCGCCTGACTTCCAATCTGCTAAGTTGATCCTCTACGGACGCGGAGGGTATCTCAATTCCCCGGTTCGGATGAACGCGTAACATATGGGTAAGAGCCAACCTCTGGATTGCCTCGCGCACCGGCGTGCGCCCAAGTCCCGTTAACTCCATCAGTGCCTGTTCAGAGACCATTGACGCCGGTCTTAATTCACCACGCTCAATGGCGCCTTGCAGAACAAAAACCGCCTGATCAGACTGACTGCTCAACGCAGAACCTCCACTTGTGTCTTCGCGAAGCGCGATCGTCAGACCGGCCCTTAGCAAGGGTTGCTCAGATTCTCCTTGCATGCAACCAATATATTGAAGATATATCAAGCCGACACCCGATAACCGCCATGGAGATTCTATCGTGAAATATGCCCCCCACATCGAACCCAGCCCTCTCCCGTTCTCTCCGTTCAAGAGTTGCGTCGTTCCACGACCGATCGGTTGGCTATCGACCGTGAGTAAGGCGGGGATCGAAAATATCGCACCGTACTCGCAGTGGCAGAATCTGACATTTGATCCGCCCATGGTCATGTTCTCGGCCAACCAATATCCTGACGGTCGCCGCAAAGACACTGTGGTCAATGCTGAGGAAACCGGGTGGTTCGTCTGGAATATGGCAACCTATGACCTGCGCGAAGCGGTCAATCTAAGTGCCATGGCCCTACCTCCAGGCGAGAGCGAGTTTGATCATCTCGATGTGACAAGAGAATATGCGGACAATGCGCCGGTGCCGATGGTGAAAGAAAGCCCGGTGAAATTTGAATGTCGATACATCAGCACTCATCGTCTTCGGGGCAAATCGTCAGTGGGCTCGATTGATATTGTTTTTGCGCAGGTTGAGAAGATCCATATTGATGATAAAATCATTCGCCGCGATGGGCGTCTCGATATCCCGTCTATGAAGCCCATCGCCCGACTGGGCTATTTCGACTATACCGTTATCGATAACGCGTTTGAAATGCGGGTTCCGGGCGCTGACGCCGACGCACGGGCGGGATTGGAAGGAAGTGCCGAATTCCGTTAGGGTCAGGACCCATTGAACTTGCGGCTTCGGTGTGATTCAGGCTCCGCAAGGAGACCGATCCATGAGCAACCTTTACTGGCTGACGGACGAGCAGATGGCTCGGCTTAAACCCTTCTTCCCCAAGAGCCACGGGGTGCCGCGTGTCGATGACCGTCGGGTCTTGAGTGGGATTATCTTCATCAATCGCAATGGCTTACGGTGGTCTGACGCGCCGAAGGAATATGGCCCGGCGAAGACCCTCTACAACCGTTGGAAGCGATGGGGTGACATGGGCGTCTTTGCCCGGATGATGGAAGGGTTGGCCTCCGAGGCAGCAGTTCCGACGACGGTGATGATCGACGCGACCTATCTGAAGGCGCACCGTACGGCTTCGAGCCTCGGGGTGAAAAAAGGGGGCCCAATGACCAGAGGTGTCGCCTGATTGGCAGAACCAAGGGCGGCATGAACACCAAACTGCACGCCGTCACCGACGAGAATGGACGACCCATCCGGTTCTTCATGACTGCCGGGCCAGTCAGTGACTATACCGGAGCCGCAGCCCTGCTGGGTGGCTTGCCA
>JBATMT010000240.1:0-2368 GCA_049289975.1 Paracoccaceae bacterium
GTCTGCTTCCGCTGGAATGATACGCGCAGGCGACGGGGAAGGGGCGACAGGCGGATCGTTGGGTTGCGCCGCCGCAATCCGAACCGCACGTCGGCCATTCCCCTGACCGAGGTGGCACAGGCTCAGCAATCGACCATCGGCGCCATGCAACTGCACCGCCGCCAGAGAACTGTCTGGCAAGGTGAGTGAAACGCCCGCATTCAGTTGCAACAGTGACGAGAGCGGCAGCGTTATGCGCGCCAGTACTGCAGTCACTTCGGTGTTGGAGTGCAGGACCACCCGCTCAAGTCTTTCACCCCATCCGGTTCCCCCAGGCGTTTCGCGCGTCCCTGACGATCGGTCGGAGTTCTTGGCCGTTTGTGCCAACACCCGACCAGATCCGGGCACCAGAACGATCACCTCACCCCGACGCGCCTCGTTGCCAGTATTGCCAGCAATTTCACCAAACGCGATATCGGCCCGCAAGACCCGGTAACGCGGCGCATCAAGCATCAGCGCCAGCGGGCGTGGATCGCCAAGTAGTGCGCCATAGTGGAATTCCGTCAGCCATTCCGCCGCCGGTTCGACCGGCAAAATCTTGTCCATCTCGGCCAGAACACCGTCGATGAACCCAGCCAGCATTGCCGCATCTGTCCGCGTCGGCCGTCTTGGCGGTGGCGGATTGATCCCGATCCTGCCCAACATCATCATCTCGACCAGCGCCGCGACCGTACCACACCCAAGCGCCGCCAGCCCAAGCGCACCCTTTGGCCCATCAAGCGTTGCCAGAAGCGCAGGCTCCGGCAGGCTTTCAACGATTTCCTCGGCAGACTGCTCCTTGAGCACTGACGTCACCACGCGCAAGGGCAAGCGCGCCATCCGCTCTGCCGCGCGGGCCAATGCGATAGAGAAAGCCCTTGCCGGTGTCATTTCTACTGGATCGGCTGCGGGTCGCCCAGCAGCGATCTTGCGCTCCATCGCACTGACAAAACCACCATCGGGCATCGAAATGCTCCCACTGCGCCCCAAGACCACCCCAGCCTTTGAATTGACTATCCCAGCGCAGCATTACGAAAGCGTTTAAGTCTGCGCAGACAAACGGATTTATTCCGCCGCCTCGCTCGCGCCCTTCTCAACCTGCGGGCGTACCGGCACAGTGACGCGGAAGGCCGCACCCCCCTGCCCCGGCAGATAGCTGACCGACCCACCGAGGTTGGCCATAATCTCGCGACAGATCGCCAGCCCCAGTCCCGCCCCACCGGCCCGCGCCGTATCGGTCAACCGCGCAAACTTCTCGAAAATCAACCCCTGCGCCTTTTTCGGAATGCCCGCTCCATTGTCGATGAAATCGATGATCAGCCGCCCACCGCGCCTGCGCGTCTGGATATTCAGCACCGGCTTTTCAGCATCGCAATACTTTCGCGCATTAGAGATCAGGTTGATGAAAACCTGTACCAGCCGGTCGGTATCGGTCAATACCTGCAAGAACTCTTGCCCCGGATCGCGCCGTACGGTGAAATTGCGTTCTGCTCGGGTGTTCGATGATGCGACGACTGCCCGGCTGATCAGATCGTGCAGATTGCCCGGCTTCAGGTTCAGTTGCATCTTGCGATGCTCAAGAACCGACAGATCAAGCAGATCGTCCAGCAGCCGCGTCAGTCGCAGGGCTTCTTCCTGAATGATGCCAGTGTAACGCGCACGCATATCCTCTGGCAGGTCCTTTTCGGCCAATATCTCGGAAAACGCCCGGATGGAGGTCATCGGCGTGCGTAATTCATGGCTGATCTGGCTCAGGAAGCCGTCTTTCTGCACTGATAACTCGGTCAGCTTGTCGTTGGCCTCCGACAGGGCGCGGGCGGTTCGGGCCAACTCGGCCGACTTCGCTTCAAGCTCAACTGAATATTCCATGATCTGCTGCGCTTCCGACGCCACAGCCATCAGGTCCTGCGCCGACACCACGGTGCCCTCGGCAAACTGCGCGATCATCGCATGTGCCGTTGCCGCCCCCACCGCGCCAGCCAGACGCCGTTCCAGCCCGTCGATGAACTCCGTCGATGGATCGGGCAGCACTCCCGCCTTCCCCTGCCGTGTCGCCTCTGTCTCGAAGAAGGTCTGCGCCTCCTCGGCGCCAAGGATGCCCTGCGCAAGAACCAGCAAATCTTCGGCCTCGGCCCCGCTCCGCGACCAGCCATGCGCGGCCCGGTCGCCATCGAAAACCCGCACGAAAGCCAGCCCCTGAATACGTTCGACCGGGCCAGGAAACGACAGGAGCGAGCCAGACATGAAGGCCAGCGTGTTCAGCGACATCGACCAGAAGATCGCATGAAGCAGCGGGTCCATACCCGATGTTCCGAACAGTCCTTGCGGCCTGAGCCAGCCGATCCCCCAC
>JBATMT010000241.1:0-6004 GCA_049289975.1 Paracoccaceae bacterium
CCTTGAAACTCTATCGGCACAAGCCGCGTTGTAGATCAGTCCATCGGCTTGAAGTTCAGGCTCGCGCCTTCCTTGATGCCCGACGGCCAGCGCGAGGTGATGGTCTTGGTCCGGGTGTAGAAGCGGAACGAGTCCGGTCCATGCTGGTTCAGGTCGCCAAAGGCCGATTTCTTCCAGCCGCCGAAGGTGTGGTAGGCCAGCGGAACCGGGATCGGAACGTTGATACCGATCATGCCGACGTTGATGCGGTTCGCGAAGTCGCGCGCGGTGTCACCATCGCGAGTGAAGATCGCTGTGCCGTTGCCATACTCATGGTCCATCGCATAGCCAAGCGCCTCTTCGTAGGTCTTGGCGCGAACAGTCGACAGGACCGGCCCGAAGATCTCCTTTTTGTAGATGTCCATGTCCGTGGTGACATGGTCAAACAAGTGTGGGCCAACAAAGAAACCGTCCTCGTAGCCCTGCAACTTGAATCCGCGGCCATCGACCACCAGCTTCGCGCCCTGCGCCACACCCGATTCGACCAGCTTTAGAATGTTGGCCTTGGCGGCGGCGGTCACGACCGGGCCGTAGTCCACGTCATTGCCTCCCGTGTAGGGACCAACCTTCAGCTTCTCGATCCGCGGGATCAGCTTTTCGATCAGGCGGTCTGCGGTTTCGTTGCCAACTGGCACCGCCACCGAAATCGCCATGCAACGCTCGCCCGCCGCGCCGTAGCCCGCGCCTACCAGCGCATCTGCGGCCAGATCCATGTCGGCGTCCGGCATGATGATCATGTGGTTCTTCGCGCCGCCAAAGCACTGCACGCGCTTGCCGTTCGAACAGCCACGCCCATAGATGTATTCCGCAATCGGCGTCGAGCCCACGAAACCGATCGCACCGATTTCGGGGTTGTCGAGGATCGCATCGACCGATTCCTTATCGCCGTTAACCACCTGAAGCACGCCATCGGGCAGACCGGCTTCCTGCATCAGTTCCGCCAGCATCAGCGGCACAGACGGATCACGCTCGGACGGCTTGAGGATGAACGCATTGCCGCAAGCCAAGGCCGGACCCATCTTCCACATCGGGATCATGGCCGGAAAGTTGAAGGGTGTGATACCCGCCGCCACGCCCACCGGCTGGCGCATCGAGTACATGTCGATACCTGGACCGGCGCTGTCGGTGAACTCACCTTTCAGCATCTGAGGTGCGCCGATGCAGAATTCGATCACTTCCAGCCCGCGCTGAATGTCGCCCTTGGCGTCCGGCACCGTCTTGCCGTGCTCCGATGACAGAGCCTCGGCCAGTTTCTGCATGTCGCGGTTCAGCAGCCGCACGAATTCCATCATCACGCGCGCCCGGCGCTGCGGGTTGGTCGCGCCCCACTTCACCTGAGCTTTGGCGGCGTCCGCAGCGGCAGCGTCAAGCTCGGCCTTGCTGGCCAGCGCCACTTTCGCCTGCACTTCACCCGTGGCCGGATTGAACACGTCAGCAAAGCGCCCCGAAGTGCCTTTGACGTGCTTGCCGTTAATCCAGTGACCGATCTCTTTCATGGAATCCTCCTCTGATTTGCGCCAACAGTAGTCTTGCGGAAATGCCGAGAAAACAGGCAAGATTTCAAAAAGGATTTGCATTTTTGCAAAGGTCGCGGAAATTGGCATCCGAAAGCCAGAAAGGATCGACCGTTGGATTGGGATGACCTCCGGATATTCCTTGCCGTCGCCCGCACCGAAAGCTTGTCCGGGGCAGGGCGGCGGCTCAAGATCGACCCGGCGACTGTTGGCCGCCGCGTACAGCGCCTTGAGGAGGCGATGGGCGCGCGCCTTTTTGCCAAAGGCCCACAAGGCTACACGCTGACCGAGGAGGGCGGTAGGCTCCTTACCCACGCCGAACACGCCGAAGCAGCGATGGAGGCCGCGTCTGACGCGCTGACCGGGCCAGAGGGTCTGTCGGGTCAGATTCGCCTTGGCGCTCCCGATGGCTGCGCCAATTATCTTTTGCCACAAGTGATTGCACAGATATGTGACGACAATCCCGGCCTTGAGGTCCAGATTGTTGCGTTACCCCGCGTGTTCAATCTGTCCAAACGCGAAGCAGACATGGCGATTTCAGTGTCCGCGCCCACGGCAGGACGACTTTCAGTTCAAAAGCTCACCGACTACCGGCTGCATCTGGCGGCATCCGCCGACTACCTGGCCCGTACCGCCCCGATCCAGACACGCGACGATCTCAAGGGCCGGCGTGTCATCGGCTATATCCCCGACATGATATTCGACAAGGACCTCGACTATCTCGCCGAAATCGGCGCCGAAAACGTGCCGCTTGCCTCAAACTCCGTCTCAGTCCAGTTCAACTGGGTCCGAGCTGGTGCCGGCATCGCCATTGTCCACGACTTCGCCATCCCGTCGACAACCGGTATCGTCAAACTCCTGACCGAGCAGATCAGCCTCACCCGCAGCTTTTACCTGATCCGCCACCTCGACGACCGCAGATCAGACCGGCTGAACCGCTTTGCCGAAGCCTTGGGGCAAGGACTGCGCCGCGAGGTAGCCAGACTTGAATCGCTGACTTGACAGATTTGTGATCCGCGTAGACGCTAAGGTTGAAAATCCTTTGCTCACGGGAGGTTGCCATGCAAGTTCACCAGATTCTCCGCCACAAGCCACAGGCGAGCGTCATCACGGTCATGCCTGCCTCGAGCGTGGCCGACGCAGCGCGCCTGCTGGCCGAGCGTCGCATCGGTGCGGTGATCGTTTCCGACGACGGCGTACGGCCCCTCGGCATCCTGTCCGAGCGTGATATCGTCCGTGACATCGGCCGTCGCGGTGCCGTCTGCCTGACCGACAAGGTCGAAACCCTGATGACCCGCAACCTAATCACCTGCGCGCCCGACGACAACACCGACTCGGTACTCGAGAAGATGACAGCCGGCCGTTTCCGTCACATGCCTGTCGTCGATGGTGGCCGCATGGTCGGCATTATCTCCATCGGTGACGTCGTCGCCGCGCGTCTGTCGGAACTGGCGATGGAAAAGGACGCTCTCGCCGGAATGATCATGGGCAACTGAGCCACAGGTCGCCCCCAATTCTGCACTTGCATATTCCCGCGCAATAATGTTGCGTGCCGACGGCACAACGGAGGTTTTCCATGCGCATCGGCCTCTATCCCGGCACGTTCGACCCGATCACGCTGGGCCATACCGACATCATCCAGCGTGCGATGGCGCTGGTTGATCGCCTTGTGATTGGCGTTGCAATCAACCGGGACAAGGGGCCGCTCTTCACGCTCGAAGAGCGTGTCGCAATGGTAGAGGCGGAATGTGCCGCGATCATCGCCAAGACGGGTGGCGAGATCGTCGTACACCCGTTTGAGAATCTGCTGATAGATTGCGCCCGCGATGTTGGCGCATCCGTCATCGTTCGCGGCCTGCGCGCCGTGGCTGACTTTGAATATGAATTTCAGATGGTTGGCATGAACCGCGCAATGGACGCGTCCATCGAGACGGTGTTCCTCATGGCCGACGCACGCCGACAGGCGATTGCGTCAAAACTGGTCAAGGAAATCGCACGACTTGGTGGCGATGTCTCGAAATTCGTTCCCCCGGATGTCTGCGCCGCACTCATGGAGCGGCTTGGCTGATATCCGCATGGGGCAATGCGGGGCCAATCAGGCCCCGTAAACGGCCCGGCGCGCGTTCTGTTCCGCGTCGCCCGGATAGAGATCAAGGTCAAGCGCCACATCCAGCGGCATGTCCCGCAGCGCGGCAACTGTGCGGCGGAACTGCGAGCGTTTCTTCAGCCGGTCGGTCAGGTTTTCAAACATGCTGAGCATAGTATGCTCCTTCGTCATTCTGCATCGCAGCATTTCTGCGACACCGCTAATCTGGCTACTAAGATCTTTCAGACAAGCCACATCGCTGTAGACCTGCCATGCACAGGACGCATGGCCAAAAAAAACGAAAAGGGTGGCCAAAGCCACCCTTAACATTATGAAAATGCGAAAGACTTAGATCAGCTTGCCCATTGCAACGGCGGTATCAGCCATGCGGTTAGAGAAGCCCCATTCATTGTCATACCAACTGAGGATACGGCACATCCGTCCATCCATGACCTTCGTCTGGTCCATGTGGAAGATGCTCGAATGTGGGTCATGGTTGAAATCCGAAGACACATTCGGCTGATCGGTAAAGCCTAGGATACCCTTCAGCTTGCCGTTCGCCGCAGTGCGGATCGCATCGTTGATCTCTTGCACGCTCGTGTCACGCGCTGCCTCGAACACAAGGTCAACGACCGAGACATTCGGCGTCGGCACCCGGATCGCCACACCGTCAAGCTTGCCCTTCAACTCGGGCAACACCAGCCCCACCGCTTTCGCCGCGCCTGTCGACGTTGGGATCATGCTCAACGTCGCCGCCCGCGCCCGGTAAAGGTCCTTGTGCATCGTATCGAGCGTGGGCTGATCACCAGTATAGCTGTGGATGGTGGTCATGAAGCCCTTGGAAATCCCGATGGCATCATTCAGCACCTTGGCCACTGGGCTCAAGCAGTTCGTCGTGCAAGACGCGTTCGACACGACAATGTCGTCCTTGGTCAGGGTGTCATGGTTCACACCAAAGACGATGGTCTTGTCCGCGCCATCACCCGGAGCCGAAATCAGAACGCGCTTCGATCCGTTCTCCAGATGGGGAAGGCATTTTTCTTTCGATGTGAAGATGCCGGTGCATTCCAGCACTATATCGATGCCCGCCCAAGGGAGATCAGCCGGGTTCTTGATCGCAGTCACTTCGATAGGCCCACGGCCAGCGTCGATTGTGGTCGCGGTCGTCGTCACTGTGCCGGGAAAGCGGCCATGTACCGAGTCAAAGCGCAGCAGATGCGCGTTGGTCTCGACCGGCCCCAGATCGTTGATTGCCACAACCTCGATATCGGTCCGACCGGACTCGATGATCGCGCGCAGCACATTCCGTCCGATCCGGCCAAAGCCGTTGATTGCCACCTTGACTGCCATCTTTCCCTCCTGGATGCGCAAACCGCGCCGTTGTTAACGCTAACATCAAAAAACGAGCCAGACGTCAACGGCAGAGTAGCGAGTTCAGCGCCAGAAAGCGATCCAGTCAACAAGATCAGCGGTTTTGCGCGCGAGAAACAGCGTCGCCTGACCGCCAAGCGCCAGGAAATCAAATGCCACCGCCAGAAGAATGGCGATGGCAAGCGCAAGGGCAATCCGGTTGGTCATGGGCGAGGGCAGGGCCCCCGGTGCTCCTTACTGCAGGAGCCGTCCCATCGCTCCGGCCACATCGGCCATCCGGCAGGAGAAACCCCATTCATTGTCATACCAGGCCAGCACGCGCACCGTGCGACCGCCGACGACCTTGGTCTGGTCGGGGGCGAAGATAGAGCTATAGGGCGTATGGTTGAAGTCAATCGAAACCTTCGGCTCCGGATCGTAGGACAGAACCATGCCCATATAGCCCGCCGCCGCTTCGCGAACGACTTCGTTCACGTCTGCGACTGTCACCGTCTTCGAGGCCTGAAATGTCAGGTCAACGGCAGACACGTTCGGCGTCGGCACACGGATAGCGGTGCCATCCAGCTTGCCCGCCAGTTCCGGCAGCACTTCACCAAGGGCTTTCGCGGCCCCGGTCGAGGTCGGGATCATCGCCATGGCAGCAGCGCGGGCGCGATACAGATCCTTGTGGCGACGGTCGAGCGTCGGTTGATCGCCTGTATAGCTGTGGATTGTCGTCATGATGCCGGCTTCAATGCCGATGGCGTCGTTCAACACCTTGGCAAGAGGCGCAAGGCAGTTTGTCGTGCAAGATCCGTTCGACACCACCAGATGCTCGGGCGTCAGCTGCCGGTGGTTCACGCCGTAGACAACGGTCTTGTCCGCGCGCTTGGCCGGGGCGGAGACCAGAACCCGCTTGGCACCGCGCGTCAGGTGGACTGCTGCCTTGTCGCGGTCATTGAACTTGCCGGTGCATTCCAGAACGACATCGACGCCCTCCCAGTCCAGCTCTTCG